>NZ_JBWKVL010000013.1:0-155081 GCF_059421685.1 Citrobacter sp. GW821-FHT02E08
GCCGGAGGAATATCGACAACACCATTATTTGGCTGGGATCTCAAAAAATGCATGGAACTAAAACGGGTCTATTTACAAAATGATGATATCAGCCCTTTTACCCGAAACCATGTGGCCTTCTGGCTCACAAATTATTTGTAACGGATGGAGTCGTGCTCTAAGCAGCTCCAGAAAAAAATTCCGACAGCTCTCTTCAGGCTTAGGCACTAAAATTTGACCATTGCCATTCTCATTCCAGAACTGTTTATAAATATCGGTATTTTCATAAGTAATTCGGTTAGCGATATCCCGCAAATGATCTAACAATAATGCATAAAGATCCATTACATTAGCTGGGGTCTGATTTTTCAGCGTATTCAACGCTTGCTTCCAGTTAGTGTGTTGAAACTGTGATTCCCGATACCGCACCTTCTGGTTACTTTGGGCGTGCAAGAGATAATCCCGGTAACTTGTACATTCTGGCAGTAATAATAAACGGTCAAATATTTCACCGGCATCATATGAGGAAAAAGAAGAAACGTCATCAATCAATCTTTTGATAAAATCAGCATACTCCCAATTGTTTGCTGAGTTAGAGTCGTTACTTGCAACGCGATCTGCATTAGGAAAATGAGTAGCAGAGACAGTGATGATCGCTTCCAATTGTGTTAGTGATAAACGCTGCTCACTACTCCCACGACCTCTTTTCGCCTTACCTGATAGTTGACGAATAAGCGCTATCATTTCCGGCGCGGATTTTGATTCAGATAAAAATAGATCCTGACGCTGGTCTGGAGCGAATAAATAAGTACATACCAGCCAAATTTGATAACTTGGCTTTTTAAGTTTTGAGGGTTGCGCTATCATCAACTCAGATAACTGCAACAACTCTGCATGACTCTCAGGATTCGCTAACAACCACCCCACCAGGTTTTGTAAATGGACAACATCATCAGGGTGCTCTTTAGCTAGTGTCATGATTAAAGGAACGGCATAGTCGATTGGAATGCAGGTATCATTTAACAGATAGTTAAGTGCACGGATATCTTGCAACTGATTATTAATGCAGAAATTGATAATGTGGTAATAGGTTTTGATGAAAAATGCTGTTTTGTTAAGTATCACATCCTTTTTCCACGGTAATGAATAATCACTTACAACATTATTTTCTTTGGTGAAAAGTGCTAATACCACATCCAGAGCCAATAGCGTGGTTAATAAATCTTCGTTCCATTGTATAACATCAGGATGTTTTTTAAATAATTCATCGCTTCCTGCAAGTACCGCATACCACCATCCGTAATACTCCCCCTTCAGCAAAGCACAATTCAACTCGTCAATTGTGGGCAGATCTGAACGATTTAAAATCGCTAAAAGACCGGATATTGCATCAGTGACGTTTTCAGCACCTAATATGTCTGCACAGCGCTGCACTGGCGTCAATTTGTCATCAACATCGCTGTATTTCGAATAGTAAATATAGGAAATATGTTTGAGCCAATTCAAATGTTGGCCCGATACAATTTCCTGCCGACATAACTCAAAACTCTGCCTATCTTCATAACGAGCCGCATTTCGTTCATTCTCAGACTCTATTTGGCTAAGATTATGTTTCACTCGCCAATCGTCAATCTCGCAGACAATGGAAGTCTCAAACACAGTAGTCAACTTTACATTTAAATGACAGTACGCGGAAAGAAATTCAAACGTCTCTTGGGATGGCTTGGTACATCTGTAAAGGACCGCAAATGTCATTCGATAAATACATTCAGTTTTATCTGAACTAGCTTCGGCATGGGATAAATAGTGGATAAATCGTGCCAGCAAAATCTCATCAGGAATAAGATAGAAGGTGCTTCCAGCAAAATCATGTAAGAACAAGTAAAGAGTATCATAGCGTGTAAATGAAAGAATGGCGGCGTCTATAATATCTTCATATTGCCAGCTACGATTTTTTATCTCCTGAACGATAGATTTCTGTACATCGTCATAACCGCGATAGTAGTGATTATGGGAGTAGCTATAGAACGTTTTTAGGCACAACCATATCTGAGATGCGCTGTAACCATTCTTCTCGCTGAGTATCTGCAATAATCCAGCTTCCAGAAAATGCACAATCTCATAATGATTTTTAGCTGAAGAACACCAGTCTTTACTATGAGCGGTGTGGTACCGATCGAGATGCTCAAAGATAGCGAGAAGATCAGCTGCCGGTACAATATTTTTCAGCTGCCATAATGCACCTATCGGTAATCGCTCATTGGTTATATTTAATGTATCAACCAGCAATTGTGCTATATCCTGCGGTACAAAGTAATCTTGATAGAGCAACTGAATAATATGGTTGCGCAACCGGATGCTGTCATGATTTTTGTCTTTTAATTCCGCAAAGAAACGTACCGAAAATTTCTGGCCAGACACTCCAAAATGGATTAATGCCGTTATTGCTTCCTCTTTTTCCGCATACGAGGAATCCTCCGATTTGGCAATATTAATTAAGTCATCGCTCAGTGTGACTATCGGTGTAGTTACCGATAAGGATTCCAAAACGATCATGCGCAGAGAAAAAGACGAATGAGGATCGCGGACTATCTGTCGCAACAGAGTTTCCATTTCTACTGTCGCGAAGCCATTCAGATATGAATTGAGACCGTGATTTCTAAACCAGGGATCACGTTCTGAAAGTTTTGATAGCGCCACCAGTAGATTTTGTTTTTGTGCTATCGGTAATGAAGCTGCATCGCCATAGGTCAGAACGCCGTAAGGATCGGCTTCAATGAATACCTGGGCGTATTGCGGTAAAAAAACCGCTAGCCATGCGTGTAAACCTCTCAATTCTGAAGACGGATACCCCTCAAATCCCAGCATACTTCTCAAACGTCCCATGGGTAGCCCTTTGTCAACGATCCCGGCTAACCATTTTGCCGCTAAATACTCAGCAATTGTCCTGTGACTGTACTCAACAGTCTCAAGCTCATCTCCGGCAGAAAAAATCCGCCTCGATAACGCCGCTCTAATTATTTCATGTGAGAAGAACGTGATGGTTCTGTAACTGGGGTATTCTAGTCGAATATCGTTCGGAAGCAGAGAAACCCCGGAAACATCACTCAATATGCGCAACGCGCAAATTGATCCAGCAGGATACTCTAGCTCCTCACAGGTATAAATTCCTGAAGTTAGCCGCGTATGCTCTTGGCTATGTTCAGTTAAAAGGAACTGTGTCGCAGAGTGGAAAAGTTCAGACCTTGTACGGGGCCAGTTTCCTTCTTTAACGGCTTCAGCCAGCATTATCAGATTTTGTGGGTTGTAAAGAAATTCGCTGGCGGCATGTTTTTCTGCTTCAGCCAGAAACGCTTCGGGGTGTTCTACACCATTAGCTTGTAGAATCGCAGTCTGCTCTTCTTTTGAGAGCGACTGCAAATGTAAAACAACATAGCCTCCCGTCTGCTCAAAATAGGGTAAAAATGCTGACAAGTCTGATTCGCCTAACCAATCCTGAGAGCGACAAGAAATTCTGACATTTTGTGGCGTTTGGGAAAAAAGCCTACGGACGATGTCATCTACAACGTCACTACTGTTACTGGCACTCCTCTTCTCATCTAATGCATCGATGAATAACGTTTTCTGATTATCAATAGCTACGCCACTTAAGAAGTGACGTACTGTCAGATATTTTGCCTCTTGAGATGCCGCAAACTGTTTGAAGAGGTGCGTTTTTCCAGCACCGGGATCACCAAGCAGAACAATGTTTGGAAAGTCAGAATAATCACTAAATACCACCGTTTGGGTACCTTTATCCTGTTGAGGATAGATTTGCCTGACTTGCCTGTTTAGCATTCTATAGGTTCCTGAGTATCTATTTTTGTTCTACCAAATCTGTATGGCAGGTTTTACTCCAAATTTACCATAGACTTTCAGCCGATACAGTAAACCATCTAACCCACCATGGTTGCTATGATGTCACGTTTTGGGTTACATGACAGGCTCATAGTGAGCAGTACTGGTAGCTAGGGCGTCGAGTGCTGATACCATTCATACATTGATGGAGTCCGGGATGACGCTGGCTCCGTTGCATGGGCTGCATGTCGCTCATAAGGGACAACCATACTCAAATCTCCCACAATGCAGGAGATTTGAGTATGAACACGTCACCGTGGAACAAAGACCGTATCATCGGCCAAAAAAGACCACTTCAGATATCTCATATCTGGGGTATCCGAATCCGGCTGGAACTTTTAGATAACCAATGGGACAAGAGAAGCTGTTGCTGCATTGATAATGCTTGCCAATTTGCGTAGTAAAGACTTCTTGTTTCGGTCTCGAGTCGGAACTAACCGGCACATATCAACCAGGCAATACAACCGAATACTTCATGGGTGGGGAGAGAAGCCTGGTCTCGAAGATTCGCTTTACAGCACACATTCCATAAGAAGAACAAAACCTTACCTAATCTACAAGAAAACCAAGAATCTCCGGGTGAACCAACATCTGTTGGGCCATAAGAAACGGGAAAGCACAGTCCGTTATCTGGGCATTGAAGTCGATGATGCGTTAGAGATCTCTGAATCGATCGAAGTTTAAGGTTATCAGGGTGAAGTGATTCAGTGAATCGGATCTTACGCAAAGCGATCTCCTCAGGGAACATAATCAGTATGTCGGAAGATCTCTAAAAGTGAATGGCGCGGATTTCAGGAATACTTACAACTACACATTGAACGTCAAGAACTTTTCAACTGATGACAGTGCAAACGTCATCCGACATGCGGTTCCGCAGCCAGATCCCGCGCACCACGCGGGCTAGAGCCTCTCGGTGGCTTCCAACACCTCTGGGTGACATATAAAAGTGCGTACGCGCTTTACTGAATCTTCCGATAAAATCTATCGTCATCGAACAAACCAAACTCGCTCTGATGAGGTTCGGCAGCTGTCATTTCGTGACAGAACCCCCGGTGCGACGCAGCCACAAGAACAAGAAGGCGATCGGCATGACCCCAATGGTTCGTATTGCGGCCCTGACCAACTACCTGGAGGAGGCCCGCTACCTGATCAACGAAGTGCACCTCGAACGGGTTTTGCGCTACATGGAGAACCTGCGCTACTCGCTCAGCCGAATTGCCTGCCTGGCTATGGGATGCCCAGTTCGTACCGTAATAACTTCATAAAATGCGATCATGGCAAAGTGAAACGGATAATCGGCGTCACGCTGGGATTCAAGTCCATGAAGAGAGCTTACGGCACAATCAAAGGTATTGAGGTGATGCATGCACTATGCAGAGGCCAGATCTCGCCGTTTTCTTATGGTAATCCCCTGGGCGAGATGTCTGGTAAGCAGAGTCTTTGAAATATAAGGCTTTCAATCACACATAGGTCTACCTCATTGTAAAATTTGCAACAATGCCGCTGGTTCATCAACCAGTACGGCATGTCGCTGGCCGCCTGGAGACGGGAGTATACGGGGGCGGGAATCAGAGTGAGGTTTCGCTGGGGCGGGCTTTTTTAGGCCGGAGAGAATGTCAATTACCAATCGCCAAAATTGCAGAGGTGCGAGACAGAATGCTTGTGATGGGCATGCAGTTATTGTGACGCCAGAGCAATGGAATGCAATCCGGACAGGGTAAATGCGATTTTGCGGGATTTCAAATGCGATTAGCTACATTCAGGCAGGAGAAAAACCATGCAAGAGAAAAACGACACTTTGCACTTCAAGAAGCATCTGCCTGAATTGACCATCGCCGTGGCGACGGCTCTGTTCTCGGTGTCTGCACTGGCATTCGACTTCAATTTCGACAACCCGGATCTGAACGTCCACTGGAACAACACCGTAAGGCTCAATTTGGGTAAGCGAATAGGCGGGCAAGATCAGGCTATCACGCACAGCCCCAACAGCAACGATGGAGATCTAAACTTCGGCAAGGGGGCTATGGTTACCGAGCGCCTTAATCTATTAAGCGAACTCCAGTTGGATTACCAAAAGAAGACGGGGTTTCGCGTCAGCGGTTCGGCCTGGTACGACCCGGCCTACAGCAATCCAGAGAGTAATAATAATACTCCGAACACTTTGGTGGACGGTAAGCCGACTGCCGGCGCTCTCAGCCCGTACACTAAACGCTTTGCGGAAGGCCCATCTGGCCAGTTGCTGGAAGCTTACGCCTATCATACTTTCGAGTTCGGCCAGCAGAAACTCAATCTCAGTGTGGGTAAAAGCCTGCAGTCATGGGGGAATAGCTTGTTTGCTCCGCTGCATGGAATCAACTACGGCCAGTTTCCGATTGATCTCGGAATGATGTTTGGTTCACCACTCAGCGAGCGTACTGAAATATTTCTCCCACGTAACCAGGTGACTGCTGATTACGTGGTCTCCTCCACCTGGTCGTTCGGCGCAGAATATTTCCTTGACTGGCAGCACGCACGCTTTCCTGAGTCCGGTTCGTACATGGGCATGTATGACCTTGCGTTAGACGGCGGTGAAACCGTATATCTGCCCAACGGTAATCTCGCTACGCATGGCGATGATGTGACACCAAATAAGGTCGGAGACTTTGGTTTGAATGTGAAGTGGAGCCCTGGCTGGCTCGGAGGTACGATGGGGCTGTTCTTCCGCCGCACCGCAGATCAGTTGCCGGATACGGTAGTGTTCAACCAGAAAACCAATCAATACGCCATTACCTATGCGGGCGATATCGACATCTACGGCTTTAGCCTGTCCAAAGACATTGCCGGAGTGAAAGTCGGTCTGGATTTGAGCTACCGCCGAAACATGCCTCTGAATAGCCAGCAAGTCCTCACGGTGTCGCCAGTTAAAGCAGGCACGCCTGGTTTCATCGGCGCGATGCCACAGGATGGTCAAACCGGTGGGGCGATTGGCAAGACCTTTCATACCGTGTTGAACGGGGTGAATGGAATCGGAAATACGCCTTTCTTCGATAGCGCTACGGTAGTGGCCGAACTGGCTTGGGACCGCTTACTATCGGTGACCGAGGGATATGCGCAATATCGTGGTAATCCTGCGTACACCGGCATCGATAAGTCTACTCGTGATTTCTTTAGTTTGAACCTGAACTTTATGCCAACCTGGGACCAGGTGTTCCCTGGGATTGACCTGGCAATGCCATTGACATATGCAGTCGGCCTCAAAGGCGAATCTGCCGTCCCACTAGGGGGCAATGCGCACACGGGCAATTATTCTATTGGTCTTAGCGCGATGGTGCAGTCCAGGTATCAGATTGAATTGAAATACACCGATTTCTTCGGCCCATTCGTGACGACACCGAGCGGGACGATCTCCTCGTATGCTGGCCTGACGAGCTTACTTAGTGATCGTGAGACCCTGTGGCTAACCTCCAGGATCAAGTTCTAAACGACACACTTGACTCAAGCTGACGTATTTATCCTGCCGCATCCATTCTCGCGCGGCCTTCGGAGCTTCGCCCATATTTTTGGCGGCGGTTATGCGGCAGGGTATTACGCCTATCTCTGGACGCAAATGCTGGCAGATGATGGCTATCAGTGGTTTGTCGAGCATTGCGGATTACCGCGTGAAAATGGCCAGCGCTTTCGGGAGGTGATTTTGTCACGGGGCAACAGTACGGATTTGGAACAGCTCTGTTCGGCGTGGCGAGGGCAGGAACCGCGAATTGATTCGATGCTGCTTCATCGCGGGTTAAGTCAGTCGTTCTTATTCTGCATGATCGGGGTAATACCCGATCATGAATCCTGGTGGTTCCACAAACATATTATTGTTGATATGAATTTCGCAAATATCGAGTAATTGAATAGTGAATACTTTGCGCGAAAATTGAGCTATTCATTTTTATATTTATCCCTTCATTAATTCGGACTGTCGCGCAAATAGCCAGAAAGATGACGGATATTACCTGGAATTTTTATTACTGGTTTAGGATTATCTACTTTTTTTGTTTAGCTTTTGTTTAAAATCATAGTGTTGTGAATGACCGCATTCTATGGTTGGGTTTCTATGATTAAATTGACAAAAATATGCTTTTCTATCGCTAGACTCTATAACATCAGGGATGTATGAGTGGGGAGGAACGATGATTAGAAAAACCGCCGAAATAGATGTAATTTTACTGAGTCTGAATCAATCTATTGATGCCCACTATAAGTGGCTGGTCAAAATGTTTCGCTGCGTGGCTTCATCTGATATAACTCAGCCAGAAATTACGCATGTTGACTCACATTGTTTGTGCGAGTTTGGGAAATGGTTGAATAATCATCCAGCACGTGACACCGATGAGACGGGATATCTCTATCAGATAAATGCAGCACATACCAAAATGCATGCCAGTGGCCGTGTTTTGCTATTGGCGATTGTCGAAAAAAGATGGCTGCCAGAACATTTTGAGCAATTTCAGGACGCATTGTTAGCGTTCACTGCCGCAGTGACAGACTACAAAATATACTTGCTTAATATCCGGAGCAATATGGATATATTGACGGGATTACCGGGGCGACGTGTTCTGGATGAGTCTTTTGACCGCCAGCTTATTGATGCCAGCCCCTCTAATTTATATCTGTTTTTATTGGATATCGATCGCTTCAAGTCCGTTAATGACACTTATGGTCATCTGGTTGGCGATGTTGTGTTACGGACACTGGCGTCGAATCTCTCAGCGTGGACCCGGCATGACGAAACGGCGTACCGCTACGGTGGTGAAGAATTCATTATCATCATCAGAGCACAGACCGACGATATGGCGTGTCAGGCTGGAATGCGTATCTGCCACTTAATCGCCGAAAACAGCATTCACTACCCTAGTGGTGAGATTAACATCACTGTGACTGGAGGGGTAACCCGGGCGCAACCTGGGGAACCTCTGGATGTGGTGCTGGGGCGCTCGGACCGGGCGATGTATGAGGGTAAGCAGACGGGCAGAAATCGCTGCATGTTTATGGATTAGCAGCAAAAAATTACCCGGATTATCCGTCGTGAACCCGTTTACCCGGCATTTACAAAACAGGCTGTTGGCTGACTTAGTTCCGTATTGTTTAACCTTCATTGAGATTGTCAGTGATAAGGTGTATGCGATCCGTTGTCTTCGCAGGGAATTGCCAGATAACGCACAAAGCAAAATACAAATCTATCCATGCAAGCATTGACCGCTGGTTTATCCGGCGGTTTTTTTTGCCCGTTATCCAGGTAAAAAAATGGCCCCTTGTGCAGTGATGCAACAAGGGGCCATGTCGGCGTAGCGTTATCTCCGTTCATCAGTCATCCCATTTGTGGCTGAAGTACGCGGCCAGAAATCCGGAAAATAAAATTATTCCCAGTACCGCCATAAAAACGTTCATATTACCCAGCATATGATGTCTCCTGTTTTGGTGTGTTTCCTCGTCTACCTTTATTGCATCTCGTTGACATTAATCTTATCAGCATGAACCTAAACAAAAGATGAATTAGGTGATTATTTCAAATTCAGCGTAAATTTTTTGACTGTACGATGGCGCGAAATATGAAAAAGAGTAACCAAAATGGCGATGCTGGGAGAATTAAGGTGGGTATTAATCAGGCATTCTTTATCAGGAATGATGGCGACATGACCGTGCAAGCACGACGCCTGCACGGTGGTTGATGATTTAACAGGTTGCTGGCTGCTGCCAGGGTTTAACACGCATGCCTTTAAGCATCATCACCCATGCCAGACCAATGGCGACAATCAGTACCGCAAACAGCGACCAGGCGGGAAGCGTGGTTAAAATAATGCCACTGGCTAACGGGTTAAATGCCGCGCCCAGCCAGCCAAGCGACTGTGCAGAGAAGTAGCTCGCTTTCATGCCCGCAGGGGCAATATTGTCGATCAACATATATTCCCCCGGTGCGTAGATCACTTCACCGAGGGTAAAGACGGCGGCAGAAACGCCCCACAGGATCAGGTTGTTTCCGGAGAACATAAAACCCACCAGCCCAATAATGAAGCACAGAGTGCCTGCTGCCATCAGCGGGCGGATATTCGCGGCACTGAGCCTGCGCCCGAGGGCATATTGCAGGCTGACCACCATGGCGGCGTTCACCGGTAACACCACGGCGACAACTTTCTCGGCAAAATCACCGTCAGCGACGACCATCACATACTGGGAGATACAGGATGAAAACGCGCCGCCCACGAACGAAGCGAGAAACGCGGAGAGGGTAAACCAGAGCAATGCTTTATCGCGCAGCAGCACCGACGGCGACCACACTGCGGTGTTCATGCTATCGACAGGGGGCATTGACCGTGTAACCCATGTCTGAATAAACACCAGCGGGAAGGCCGAACAGACGGCCGCCAGCCAGAAAGGCAGGTTAATGCTTTGCATCACCAGCAGAGTGCCGAGCGGCGGCCCAACGGTCCAGCCGATGTTGAGCACGGTATAATTGAGCGAAAAAATTTTGGTTTTCGCGGTAGCAGAGAGGTTATCGGCAAACCAGGCTTTCAGTACGGTGGCAAAAACGGAATAGGCGCAGTTGATCAGCGCAAACAGCAGTACCACCAGGGTGACGCTATGCACCAGCGGGATCGCGATAAACCCGAAGGCAAACGCGCAAATCGCCACCAGCATGTAGCGTTTTTTATCGAATTTATCCGCCAGAATGCCGAAACCAAGACTGAAGATCACGCCGATGGTTAGCGCCACCGTCATGGCATAGCCAATCAGGTCGACACTCAGCGCATACTGGCGATTCAGATAAATGGTCATGAACGGTAGCGTGGCGCCACGACCAATGGTCAGCAATAGCGATGAGGCGAGTAATGCAAGGGTTGACCGTCTCAGAGTGGTGTTCATTTTCCTGCCTGACAATGCGTGTTGTTTTGTTTTTGTTAACTGTCAGAAAGGAATAGCACGGCAAAATTGTGATGTATACCTTATAAGTTGTCCGAAAGTGCCTCGTACGGCCTACCTGAATTAATGATCTGTTGCAGGAGAACGATTTCCGCTAAGTTAACTTGTTTACAAAAATTTAATAATTGCAGAGGTCATGGGATGTCGCGTAAAGACGGGCTGTTGGCTTTACTGGTCGTGGTGGTGTGGGGGCTGAATTTTGTCGTCATCAAAGTGGGATTGCACAATATGCCGCCACTGATGCTGGCGGGATTACGCTTCCTGCTGGTGGCGTTCCCGGCGATTTTCTTTGTTGCCCGCCCCAAAGTCCCGCTCAAGCTTCTGCTGGGTTACGGTCTGACGATAAGCTTTGGGCAGTTTGCTTTTCTGTTTTGCGCCATCAACTTCGGTATGCCCGCCGGACTGGCGTCGCTTGTATTACAGGCACAGGCCTTTTTCACCATTGTTCTGGGGGCGTTTGCGTTTGGCGAGCGTTTGCAGGGCAAACAGCTGGCGGGCATTGCGCTGGCGATTTTTGGCGTGCTGGTGCTGATTGAAGCCAGCTTCAATGGGCAACATGTGGCGATGACCGGGTTTATGCTCACCCTGGCTGCTGCGCTCAGTTGGGCGTGCGGGAATATCTTTAATAAAAAGATCATGCAGCATGCGCAGCGCCCGGCTGTCATGTCGCTGGTGGTCTGGAGCGCGTTGATCCCGATTATTCCGTTTTTCCTCGCCTCGCTGTTTCTGGACGGCTCCGATCGCATGATGCAAAGCCTGGTCAGCCTTGATACCACGACGGTGTTATCGCTGGTCTACCTTGCCTTTGTTGCCACCATTGTCGGGTACGGGATTTGGGGCACGCTGTTGGGGCGTTATGAAACCTGGCGTGTGGCGCCGTTATCCCTGTTAGTTCCGGTGGTTGGGTTGGCCAGTGCCGCTGTGCTGCTGGATGAAACGTTGACCGGACTACAATTATTGGGCGCGGTGCTGATTATGGCGGGGCTGTATATCAATGTGTTCGGTTTTCGTTTACGCAAACCGGCACCGGCAAGAGGATAAAAAAAGCCCCGCAGTGACGGGGCAAAACGAATTAGAGGTCATACCGATTGTAATAGGGTACGCCTAACTCGTCGGACTTATCGCTGCCAGCCCCCATATGATTGAAATCGAAAGGGGATTGATCGTGCGCAGTGGGTATGATCATCACATCGCGATTCGTTTGTGTTGTGGGCTGGGCAGTTTGTTCCGCAACACTCTGGCCGGAGACCACAAGCAACAGAGCCAGCATTGCAGAAGACAAAAATTTCATGATTTCCTCGATTACGTCGTTAACAGGCGATTATCAATGACACTGATTGAGTGGCAGCAAATACCGGGATTCGCCGTGCATATTGGTGATGCGGAACTTATGCGGCGGCACATCAAAGTAGTTTTTGAACGTCCGGGTCAGCGTTTGCTGCGACTCAAAGCCGTAACGCTCAGCCAGGTACAAAATTGGCTCGTTACTTTCTTTTAATTTCTGGGCTATCTCGGTCATTTTGCGGCTGCGGATGTATTGACCTAATGAATGGCCGGTTTCTTTTTTAAACATCCGTTGCAGGTGCCATTTGGAGTAACCTGAACGCTCTGACACCTTTTCCAGTGAGAGCGGCGATTCCAGGTTATCTTCGATCCAGTCCAAAATGCTATGAATAGTGATAGCGTCAGTGTTGCGTCTGGACATCGTCATACCTCTTTCTGTTTACGGCAGGATTTTCTTGAGTAAATACTCAAGTGTTGCCACTTCATCCGCCGTTAAGTTTTTTGTTAGTTCCTGGTGCAGGTCTTGTCCTACTAATTGATGACATTGCTCACAAATTGTCGCGCCGTGTTCGGTGAGTTTCACCAGCACGCCGCGTTTATCGTTGGGATTTGGCAGTCTTTCGATCCAGCCTTTACAGACCAGGCGGTCAAGCATGCGCGTCAATGCGCCGAGATCAACAGACAGCACTTTCTTAAGTTCAACCGGGGTAATGCACTCCGCGCAACGGATGGAACACAACACCTTAAACTGCGAGGCGGTGATATCCAGCGGTGACAGATAGTCGTTTAGCAAACGATCTTTTTTCTGATTTACCATGTAGATCAAGCGGCCAAGTGGAATGATTTCATTGAAAAGGTCACTGGTGCTTTTCACGATGGTTGCCCCGGCAAGTAGTTAGTCACGGCAGATACTATTGCCCAGGCAAGTATAAGTCAAATGAATGAATAGTGTGATGACACGATTTGCTAAAACGGTTCATGACGCTGATGGTTTAGCTTTTAATAACTTAATGATAATTACAGTTTATAGATGAGATGGGAAAATGAATGCTTACATCGCTGAAATGGCGGTCAGCGCTCATTTGAACTTATACTTGCCGCTAACTGAAGAGCGACTGGAGAAGAGATTACCAATGATAGAATTGTTTAAAGCGATAGGGCTGGGTCTGGTTGTTCTGCTGCCGCTCGCTAACCCACTGACGACCGTGGCGCTGTTCCTCGGACTTGCCGGGAATATGAACAGCGCAGAGCGTAATCATCAGTCGATGATGGCGTCGATTTATGTGTTCGCGATTATGATGGTGGCGTATTACGCCGGTCAGTTAGTCATGAATACGTTTGGCATTTCGATTCCCGGGCTGCGGATTGCCGGGGGATTAATTGTCGCCTTTATCGGTTTCAGAATGCTCTTTCCACAGCAGAAAGCGCACGAGTCGCCGGAAGCGAAAAGCAAATCTGAAGAGATGGAAGACGAACCGTCGGCCAATATTGCCTTCGTGCCACTGGCCATGCCAAGTACGGCGGGTCCAGGTACGATTGCTATGATCATCAGTTCGGCCTCAACCGTGCGTGATGGTTCCGATTTTCCTGGCTGGGTGATTGCTGTCGCACCGCCGCTGATCTTTGCCATTGTGGGGCTCATTCTGTGGGGTAGCCTGCGCAGTTCCGGGGCTATTATGCGTCTGGTCGGCAAAGGGGGAATTGAAGCAATTTCGCGCTTGATGGGCTTCCTGCTGGTCTGTATGGGCGTACAGTTTATCATTAACGGTATTCTGGAAATTATTAAAACCTATCATTAACGTCTACGGCCCGGCGCAAAAACGTCGGGCCTTTTCGTTCCTGTCACTGCGGTTGTGGCTGTTCCTCCAGCGAGACAGGCCAGCGGCGAAAAATTATCACTGACCAGACTAACGCGATAACCGCCGGAACGGCACCGACATAGCCGATGGCAGACATCGACCAGTGTAAACTCACCTGATTACCCACCAGCGCGCCCGCACCAATACCGATATTAAAGATGCCGGAGAACAAGGCCATCGCGACATCGGTGGCATCCGGCGCCAGCGCCAGCACTTTCACCTGCATACCCAGACCTATAACCATGATGGCAATCCCCCAGAAGATGCTCAATATTGCCAGGTGTGTTTCGCTGTCGGCGGCAGAGCGCAGAAGGAGCAGACACCCCACCAGCAGGACAATGGCAAAGGTAATGAGTGAGGAGGCATGCCGATTGCCCAACTTACCAAACACCACGCTGCCGACGATCCCGGCACCGCCGAGAATGAGCAACAGCACGGTGGCAAAGTTGGCGCTCAACCCGGCCACGGTTTGCACAAACGGCTCGATATAGCTGTACGCCGTGTAATGGGCGGTCACCACAATCACCGTCAACAGATAAAGACTCATCAGCGCAGGGCGGCGAAACAGTAACGGCAGGCTTTTCAGCGAACCGGAATGCTCGCTGGGCAAGGTGGGCAGGAGCTTGAACAGACACACGAGCGTGACCAGCGCGCCCATGCCGATAGCCAGGAAAGTCGTACGCCAGCCAAAATATTGCCCAACAATGCGCCCTATAGGGATCCCGAGCACCATTGCCAGTGCGGTTCCGGTGGCGATCAGACTCAATGCCTGTGCACGTTTACCGGCAGGGGCCAGGCGGATGGCGAGTGAGGCGGTGATCGACCAGAAAATGGCGTGCGCAAAGGCGATGCCGATACGGCTGATGAGCAGAACGGTAAAATTCCACGCCAGAAATGAGAGCACATGGCTGGCAATAAACAGCACAAACAAACAGATCAGCAGTTTGCGTCGTTCCACCTGGCTTGTCAGTAGCATAAAGGGAAGTGACATCAGCGCCACAACCCAGGCGTAGATAGTCAGCATAATGCCGACCTGTGCCGTCTGCATATGAAAGCTTTGCGCAATATCAGAGAGTAAGCCGACGGGGACAAACTCGGTGGTATTGAAGATAAAAGCCGCAATAGCAAGCGTAACGACCCGTAGCCACGCGACTTTACGGGAAACAATGCGTGTTGACATAAAAAGTAATGGGGCTTATTGCGAAAGGGTTAGATCAGGATCTTAAAACGTTTTCTGGCGAAAACACAATCACTTTGTGATTAGTGTCACGTTTTTTAGTCGCTAAAAAAGTGACACCACTTCTGAACGCTCCGTGTACGCATTGCTGGTGGTGACGTTGTCACAAATTGACTTGCTCTCTGTGCCGCGCACACCCGCGATACGCTAATACTATGAGCGCGTTTGAGGAGGCAGCAGTTCCATAAAGGCTTCAAGTTGTCGGGTCATTGCGCCGCGTCGCCAAACCAGCCAGGTATTCAGCCAGCGCCACTCCTCAGTTAACGGCCAGGCGTCGACCTGATGGTGTCCGGGCATACTTTCTAACATCGTGCGAGGAATCAACGCGATGCCCGCACCGGCGATAACGCATGCCAGCATCCCATGATAGGACTCCATTTCGTGAATCGTACCCGGTGTGGCGCGATCGGCATGAAACCAGCTTTCAAAATGACGGCGGTACGAGCAGTTCGCGCGAAACGCGTAAATATTACTGCCGTTAACATCACTGGCACGGTGCACGGCGCGGTGACCGCACGGGGTGACAATCATCATCTCTTCACGGTAGACAGGCATCCCTTCAAGACCGGGGTGGGTAATGGGGCCATCCACAAAGGCGGCATTCAGTTTACCCTCCAGTACGCCCTCCAGCATGGTGCCGGAAGGTCCGGTGGATAAGGCAAATTGGATCTTAGGATAACGCTGGTTATATTCGGCGAGCGTGGCGGGAATGCGCACGGCCGCCGTACTTTCCAGCGCGCCGAGGGAGAACAGTCCTTGCGGTTCATCACCGGCAACCACCATCCGCGCTTCATCGACCAATGCCAGGATCTGCTGGCTATAACGCAAAAAGTTATGGCCTGCCGGAGAAAGCCTCAGACGCTGATTCTCGCGAATAAACAGATCCACCCCGAGATCGGCTTCAAGCTGGCGAATGCGTGTCGTGAGGTTAGAGGGGACACGATGCACTTTCGCGGCGGCCTGGGTAATGCTGCCCGTCTGGGCGACAGCATTGAACATTTCCAGTTGCGTCAGATCCATGGCTTTCTCTATTTGTGAATGGTGTGGTTAATATTATTCAATTTTCAGAAAGAGTAAACGGGGTCATGATATCGCCATCCCCTGTGATAAAGAGAGAAACCTATGAACCCGACATCAGCGACACATGCCATTTCAGTGGACCCGGCAACGGGAGCGCATTTGACGGCTATGCCCTGGAGTAGCGACAGCGAAATTGAGCAGGCCCTCACTCTGGCCGCCAGTGGTTTTGCCGCATGGAAGCGCACGACGGTCGCGCACCGGGCGCAGAAACTGCGCAATGTCGGGCAGGCATTGCGACTGCGGGCTGAAGAGATGGCGCAATGCATTACGCGTGAGATGGGGAAACCGATCGCCCAGGCGCGCGGCGAAGTGGCAAAATCCGCCAGCCTGTGCGACTGGTATGCGGAACACGGTCCTGCAATGCTTAAACCTGAGCCGACGCTGGTGGAAAATCAGCAAGCGGTGATTGAGTATCGCCCGCTGGGAACCATTCTGGCGGTGATGCCGTGGAACTTTCCGCTCTGGCAGGTGCTGCGTGGGGCGATCCCCATCCTGCTGGCGGGTAATGGCTATCTCTTAAAGCATGCCCCGAACGTGACGGGATGTGCAGGGCTGATTGCCGATATTTTTGCTGACGCGGGGATACCTGAAGGTGTTTACGGCTGGCTCAACGCCAGCAATGCGGGCGTCAGCCAGATGATTAATGATCCGCGTATTGCGGCGGTCACAGTCACCGGCAGCGTTCGCGCTGGCGCTGCTATTGGCGCTCAGGCAGGGGCGGCGCTGAAAAAGTGCGTGCTGGAACTGGGCGGTTCGGATCCGTTTATTGTGTTGAACGATGCCGACCTGGACCTGGCGGTGAAAGCGGCCGTTGCTGGCCGTTATCAGAATACCGGACAGGTTTGTGCTGCCGCGAAACGTTTTATTGTCGAAGAAGGCATTGCCCGCGGGTTTACCGAACGCTTCGTCGCCGCGGCGGCGGCCTTGAAAATGGGTAACCCGTTTGACGAGGAAAACAATCTCGGACCGATGGCGCGTTTTGATTTGCGTGATGAACTCCATCAACAGGTGATGGCGTCGGTCGCAGAAGGTGCGCGTTTATTGCTGGGCGGGGAAAAAATCGCCGGGGAAGGCAACTACTATCCGGCAACGGTTTTGGGTGATGTGACGCCTGAAATGACGGCATTTCGCCAGGAGCTGTTTGGTCCGGTGGCGGCAATCACGGTGGCGAAGAGTGCCGGGCATGCCTTACAACTTGCCAATGACAGTGATTTCGGTCTGTCGGCGACGATTTTCACCGCCGATGAAACGCGCGCCCAGGAAATGGCCAGCCAGCTGGAATGCGGCGGCGTGTTTATCAATGGCTATAGCGCCAGCGATGCGCGGGTGGCATTTGGCGGGGTGAAGAAAAGCGGTTTTGGCCGTGAGCTTTCCCATTTTGGTTTGCATGAGTTTTGTAACGTCCAGACGGTCTGGAAAAACCGCGTCTGATGCATGAAGCGCCTCGTCAGGAGGCGCAAATGTCTCTCCCGGCCTGACGTCGCATATTCAGCTCTGTTATACTCGCAGACCTATTCAGACCTGCGGGCAAGGAGCATAGTGTGGCCAGGGCCATGGACAATTCAGTATTAGAGACCATTCTGGCGCAGGTTCGCCCGTTAATTGGTCAGGGAAAAGTTGCCGACTATATTCCTGCGTTAGCCACCGTCGATGGATCAAAACTGGGTATCGCCATTTGTACCGTTGATGGACAACTCTATCAGGCCGGTGATTCGCAGGAACGCTTTTCCATTCAGTCTATTTCGAAGGTGCTGAGTCTGGCAGTGGCTATGCGTCACTACCAGGAAGATGAGATCTGGCAGCGGGTGGGAAAAGATCCTTCGGGTTCTCCCTTCAATTCGCTGGTGCAGCTGGAGATGGAGCAGGGCATTCCACGCAATCCTTTTATCAACGCCGGTGCGTTGGTTATCTGCGACATGCTACAAGGACGGCTGAGCGCCCCGCGTCAGCGTATGCTTGAGGTGGTGCGCGTACTGAGCGGCGTTCCTGATATTGTCTATGATTCTACCGTGGCCCGTTCGGAGTTCGAGCATTCGGCGCGTAATGCGGCGATTGCCTGGCTGATGAAATCATTCGGTAATTTTCAGCATGATGTCACCACGGTTTTGCAGAATTATTTCCACTATTGCGCGCTGAAAATGAATTGCGTTGAACTGGCCCGCACGTTTGTTTTTCTGGCGAACCAGGGACACGCTTTTCATCTTAATGACCCGGTGGTGACGCCGATGCAGGCCAGACAAATCAACGCGCTGATGGCAACCAGCGGAATGTATCAGAACTCTGGGGAGTTTGCCTGGCGAGTCGGGCTGCCCGCGAAATCGGGCGTTGGCGGCGGCATTGTTGCGATTGTGCCGCATGAAATGGCGATCGCCGTCTGGAGTCCTGAGCTGGATACCGCCGGAAACTCCCTGGCAGGTATCGCCGTACTTGAACAGCTGACTCAACAATTAGGACGCTCAGTCTACTGATGAACGTGCCAGACACTCTGTTTACCCGGCTATCTCGTTCCACATTTCGTTCCCGGTTTCATCTTGGCGCGAAAGAGAGACAGTATTGCTGGGATAAAGGGGCGCAGGTCATCGATCAACATGCGGCAGACTTTGTGGCGAAACGACTGGCCCCGGCGATGCCTGCCAATGATGGCAAGCAAACGCCCATGCGCGGTCATCCCGTTTTTATTGCTCAGCATGCCACGGCAACCTGTTGTCGCGGCTGTCTGGAAAAATGGCACCAAATCCCTCAGGGGCAACCGCTCAGCGAGGAGCAGCAACAGTATGTTGTGGCGGTGATTCATCATTGGTTAGTTATCCAGATGAATCAGTCATAACAAAATAAACGATTCCCGGTGGGGCGGTAATAACCACAAAATAACTCGTGAAAATATTGTGGTTTAAATAGTTACAATTCCTCTATTTTACAATATAACGTGATGCGCCCCTGCGTGGGTGAGTCATTTTTGCAAATAAAGCATGCTATGCTTAATTAGATTACTCCGTTATGTCGAAATAATTGCCAGTGGCAATTATATGGATAGATATTTAATGCACGCACTCGTTACCTCCTCATTTCGTCTGTTTCAAGAAAATAATCCGTTACGTAATGCTTTCGCCATTTTTATGGTCACCACGCTATTTTATTTTATTGGCGCGCAATTGCGTCTCGTTGAGGCGTTGTCTCTGTTTTGGCCTCTCAATGGCGTGATGGCAGGGGTGTTTGCCCGTTATGTCTGGCTGAACCGTCTTCATTACTATGCCGTTTGTTATGTCGCCATGCTGGCGTATGATGCGATAACGACTGATTGGGGACGGGTGTCGCTAATCATTAATTTATCTAATATGGCCTTTATTATTACCTTTGCTCAACTGATATTGTGGGATAAACGACGGGGTAACAATACGTACGAACCAATAAATGCCTTGCGTCTGTTCAATTATTGTCTGTTTGCCGCTTTGCTGTGTGCGTTAATAGGCGCGACAGGATCGACTGGCATTGACAGTCAATCATTCTGGCCGCTGTTTGCCGATTGGTTTAGCGAACAATTCTCTACTGGCGTATTGATTATACCCTGTATGCTGACGCTCTCTTTGCCAGGGACATTTACACGGTTTAAACCGGAACAGATAATGCCGGTTGTGGCGTTAATAGTCTCTGTGGCGGCCTCGGTGATCATTGGTGGAGCAGGGAGCCTGGCCTTTCCGCTGCCCGCGCTTATCTGGTGTGCGGTGCGTTATCCTACGCAGGTTACCTGTCTGTTGACCTTTATGACCGGGGCGGTTGAGATAATCCTGGTTGCTAATTCGATTATCAATATCTCTGTGGCTTCACCGCTTTCGGCGCCGCACATGTTCTCAGCACGACTGGGGATTGCCACGATGGCGATTTGCCCGGTGATGGTTGCGGTCAGCGTTTCGGCAATCAATTCGCTGATAAAACAAGTCTCTTTACGGGCCGATTTCGACTATTTGACGCGGGTATATTCCCGTTCCGGTTTATTTGAAGCACTTAAAAAACAGGAACAACAGAAACCACAGCACGTGACGGTAATGCTGCTGGATATCGATTATTTCAAACAGATTAATGACAATTTCGGCCATGAGTGCGGCGATCAGGTGTTAAGCACCTTTGCTCGCCACGTGCAAAAAATTGTCGGCGACAAAGGACTGGTGGCCCGAATGGGCGGTGAAGAGTTTGCTGTAGTTGCCTCTTCTGTGGATAGCAATGAGGGAATACAACTGGCGGAAAAAATCCGTAAAGCGGTTGAGTTACAGCCTTTTAGCTGGCAGCAGAAAACCCTTTATCTGACCGTGAGTATCGGTTTGGGTAGCGGAAGAACCGAATCACACGCTTTAGCTGATCTGTTTAATACCCTTATCGTTGAAGCCGACGAATGTTTATATCGCTCGAAAAAAGAGGGGCGTAACCGAACCAGCGCCAGGTTCGACAATGCAGAAATTGTGCCCGGTAATGAGGCGGTGTAAGTGAAACATAACACAATCCTATGGTTGCCGCGCTTGTAGAGAATAAAGGATCAGTGCAGGGTAGTGCAGTCAATCAAGGAGACTCTATGGCTGCCACTCATTCGTACTTTATCCTCGATGCTGAGCGTATCCGCAACAGAATCAATGAACTGAGCGATGTGCTTGAGGATTGCGTCAATCAAGGCGCGTCCGTCAGTTTTGTATTGCCCTTTGGTCGTGAAAAATCCCTGCCTTTCTGGACGAACGTCGCGCAAGGGGTTGCTGGTGGCGAGCGCATTGTCCTGGCGGCTGAAAATGCCGCGGGGGTGATCGTCGGTACGGTACAACTCTTGCTTGATCAACCTGAAAATCAACCGCACCGTGCCGACGTGGCCAAGCTGTTGGTTCACTCATCCGCGCGCCGGGGTGGTGTCGCCAGGCGTTTAATGGAGATGCTGGAAAACTGCGCAAAGCAAAATCAGAAATCGTTGCTGGTGCTGGATACCGCAACGGGAAGTAACGCAGAGTTGTTCTACCAAAATTGTGGCTGGCTGAAAGCGGGGGAGATACCCGATTACGCGCAGATGCCAGACGGAAAGCTGACTAGCACCACGGTTTTCTACAAATACCTGTGATTTGTGTTTGAGAGTTGATCAAAACAGGGGTTCATTGTATTAAAGTTTGCTAACCTGTTCTACCAATTTAATCAGGTTGTATGACTAATCCAAAAGGGAACCCATAGTGAAAACTCTAAACCGTCGCGATTTTCCTGGCGCCCATTATCCTGAGCGTATCATTCAGTTTGGCGAGGGGAACTTCCTGCGTGCCTTTGTTGACTGGCAAGTTGATCTGCTGAACGAGCATACCGATTTGAATGCCGGTGTGGTGATTGTCCGTCCCATCGAAAGCACATTCCCTCCGTCACTCAGTACGCAAGACGGTCTCTACACCACCATCATTCGCGGTTTGAACGAAAATGGCGAAGCGGTCAGCGATGCCCGCCTGATCCGCTCAGTGAACCGTGAAATCAGCGTGTATGGCGAATATGATGAGTTCCTGAAACTGGCGCATAACCCTGACATCCGCTTTGTTTTCTCCAACACGACAGAAGCCGGGATCAGCTACCACGCAGGTGATAAATTCGAAGACGCACCTGCAGTCAGTTATCCGGCGAAACTGACCCGACTGCTGTTTGAGCGCTACACGCACTTTGCCGGGGCGGCTGATAAAGGCTGGATAATCATTCCTTGCGAGCTGATTGACTATAATGGCGATGCGTTACGAGAGCTGGTTCAACGCTACGCAAAAGAGTGGGCGCTTCCTGAGGCATTCTTGCTGTGGTTGGATCAGGCAAACGCCTTCTGCTCGACGCTGGTGGACCGCATTGTGACCGGTTACCCGCGTGATGAAGTGGCGCAACTTGAAGAATCGCTGGGTTACCACGATGCGTTTCTCGACACCGCCGAACATTTCTACCTGTTTGTGATCCAGGGGCCGAAGTCACTGGCGTCTGAGTTACGTCTTGATAAATACCCGCTGAATGTACTGATCGTTGATGACATTAAGCCTTACAAAGAGCGTAAGGTTGCCATTCTGAATGGCGCGCATACTGCACTGGTTCCGGTGGCATTCCAGGCCGGTCTGGATACCGTTGGCGAAGCGATGAACGACGCTGAGATCTGTGCTTTTGTTGAAAAAGCCATTTATGAAGAAATTATCCCGGTACTCGATCTTCCCCGTGATGAGCTGATTTCTTTTGCCAGTGCGGTGACAGGGCGTTTCCGTAATCCGTACATCAAGCATCAGCTCCTTTCTATCGCGCTGAACGGAATGACGAAATTCCGCACCCGAATTTTACCTCAGTTACTGGCTGGGCAGCAGCAGACCGAAGGAACATTACCCGCGCGTCTGACGTTTGCGCTGGCCGCGCTGATTGCGTTTTATCGCGCAGAACGTAACGGGGAGTCTTATCCGGTTCAGGACGATGCGCACTGGATCGAACGCTACCAGCAACTGTGGAATCAGCATCGCGACGGTGCGATCAGCACGCATGAGCTGGTCAATACCGTGCTGGCGGTGGAAGAACACTGGGAACAGGACCTGACTCAGGTTTCCGGTCTGGTCGATCAGGTCAGTGCCTGCCTGGATGCCATCCTGACGAAAGGGATGCGCGACGCGGTGAAACCACTGTGCTAATTGCGGCTCTCTGAAAGGTTAACCCGGTTGCGGCCGGGTTTTTTAATAAAACATCATTAGTTACAACATACAATGATGTTTTATTTTACTCAGCCGGTTTGCAGCACCTGCGCTGAAAGTGTCTGACAGCAAGAAAAGGGGCTGGCTCTCTTTTTAGAGAAACTTGCAACATTGATCGCGATCACGTTTAATGTCCCCGCTTTCCCATTTTCCGAAGATAATCATGATTGTTCGACCTCAACAGCACTGGCTCCGCCAGATTTTCGTCTGGCACGGCTCGGTTTTATCCAAGATCTTCTCCCGACTGCTACTGAATTTCATACTCTCTATCGCGGTTATCATCATGCTGCCGTGGTATACGATGCTGGGTATCAAATTTACCCTTGCGCCTTTCAGTATTCTCGGTGTCGCCATCGCCATATTTTTGGGTTTTCGCAACAATGCCTGCTATGCGCGTTACGTGGAGGCCCGGCATTTGTGGGGGCAATTGATGATTGCTTCCCGCTCGTTACTGCGTGAAGTGAAAACCACGTTGCCAGACGATCGTGAATTAGGGCAGTTTGTCCGTTTGCAGATCGCCTTTGCACACTGTTTACGCATGACGTTACGCCGACAGCCGCAGGCAGAGCCGCTGGCGAAATACCTCAGTACCGAGGATCTTCAGCGCGTTTTTGCTTCCCATTCACCGGCAAACCGCATTTTATTGTTGATGGGGGAGTGGCTGGCGGTTCGTCGGCGGGAAGGGCAACTGTCTGATATATTATTTCACAGTTTAAACAATAGGTTAAACGATATGTCGGCGGTGCTGGCAGGCTGCGAACGCATCGCGAATACGCCCATTCCTTTTGCGTACACGCTCATTTTGCATCGCACAGTGTATCTGTTTTGTATTATGTTGCCCTTCGCGCTGGTGATGGATTTGCACTATATGACGCCGTTTATTTCAGTGCTGATTTCCTATACGTTTATTTCGCTCGATACGCTGGCTGAAGAACTTGAAGATCCGTTTGGTACTGAAAATAACGATCTGCCGCTGGATGCCATCTGCAATGCCATCGAAATTGATTTGTTGCAGATGAACGATGAGGCAACTATCCCGGTCAAACACATCCCCGACCGGCATTATCAGCTGACGTAAATTCCGCATCGACAGCATCATCAAAACAGCCGGTTAAGAGAGCAATGGTGGGCGCATCATCAATCGCGCCTATCGAGCTTCCGCAACGGGAGCAAAAAGCTCTGCTGGAGAATTCAGATGAGCGCCACGTCGCCGGTTTACCGCCTTTTCCTGTCCATTGGACATCCTGAGTATCAAATTCTAACCATCTGACGCTGTGCGCTCCCGTGTGCTTTTGACAGAGCGTGCATGAGCAGGTGTGAGGATTTCTGGGCGAGCGGGCACTAATACGGATAAAACCGCAGAGGCAGCCGCCGGTGTACACTTTCGTCATCGCCCATCTCCTGAAATTTGTGTCTCAAAACACTATCAGATGATCTGTCAGGCAACCAGTCTTCAGTGGAAAAAAGGCGAGGAGCGTTCAAACATACTGATTGCTAACAACATTCATCGGCATTTTGGGGGCGTTCGGGATTGATGGTTGCCGATTGTTGATTTATTGTGATTCCGTTCAATTAAGACATGATGTCTGAGAGGGCGTCATACCTCATTCACTTTTTATCGATCATTGAGCAGAAACCATGACATCAGCGAATTTCTATCCAATTGGCACTCCCGGACAGCCCTGGGGAGAATCTGAGCGCGAGCAATGGCGTAAGAACCAGTTACCGTCACGGTCCTATGACGATGTGTTAAGTCAAATCCGAGCGCTTGGCAACGACTATAAGATTGTTAAGTACGGTGAAATTACTTGTGCCAGTGATACCTATGCTTTAATGGCGCTGCGCAGCGTTGACTGGGATGAATCTTTACCGTCGGCGCTCATCACCGGTGGCGTACATGGCTATGAAACCAGTGGCGTGTTGGGCGCGCTGCGGTTTTTACAAGAACATGGGCAAGAATACAAAGGCAAAATGAATCTGTTGGTTGCTCCTTGTGTCAGTCCGTGGGCATTTGAGCGGATCTCACGCTGGAACTATCATCTCATCGATCCGAACAGAAGTTTCTACGCCGAAGGTAAGGCGGAAGAGTCCCAGGCGCTTATGTCGCTGATTGCGCCGTTGCGGGAACAATTTCGGGTGCATATCGATCTCCATGAGACAACGGATAGCGACGAAAGCGAATTCCGTCCGGCACTTGCGGCCAGGGACGGTGGGCCATATATCCCGGACGTTGTCCCGGATGGATTTTACCTGGTCAGCGACGAAGAAAATTCTCAGCTGGATTTCCAACGGGCGATCATTGCCGCCGTTGAGAAAGTGACCCACATCGCACCGTCCGATGCAGAAGGGAAGATGCTGGGCTTTCGGGTCGCGAGTCCAGGGGTCGTTGAATATCCGAATAGTCACTACCATCTTTGTGCAACCATGACCGCTGCTCGCTATACCACGACGACCGAAGTGTATCCGGACAGTGAAAAAACAAATCCGGAAGCGTGCATCATTGCCCAGGTTGAGGCGGTGAAAGCGGCGCTGAACTTTGCGCTGGCGCATTAAAGCCAACCGGATTTTTCAAGCAAATTTTAGCTAAAAAATGGAAAGGGATTTTCATTTAATTTGCGAGTAAAATAAACAACTGTTGTATCTGCTTTTGGCATTGGGGGCGATACAATGACAAGGTGAAAGGGAGTTCCTTTCATGTGAAATATTCAGTTCAGGAAGAATATCATGAAGAATTGCGTGGTTTTATTCGTTGCAGCAGTTTCTTTCCCTCTGGCGGCGCAAGGGAATATCAACACAATAAAACCCACTGCTTTTATTGCACTGAAAAAAAATAGTGAGCAGTATACGGGCGTATGTAAGGCCGCTATAAACCGTTGTGGGGAAGAAACAAAGGTCTGGAAAGCAAAAGGTCTGGAGGATGTTTTTTACTTAATAGAACCCACACTTGAGATGATAAAATTCCGCAAAAAAAATGACGATTACATCAAGGAAGGGCAATGGAAGTTCGACAATAAAAATAACGATGAAAATGAGATGAGTGAAGACCTGATAAAAGATAAGGTATATATCTATCCGGCTTTATATCCCTTGAGCAAAACAAAACAGGCCATTGCTTTAGTGACGAAATGGCAGGCATTGTATTCCGGTGGTAGCCGTGAAGAGGAGTATGCTGACTTTATCATGCTCAATGATGATGGCTCATCTCAGGTGGCATTTAAGGATGTCCTTTTTTCATCAAAGGCGATGATCAGGGCGTGTTTTACCGCAGAAGAGTATGCCAAAACCTCACACTGTCATGATGAGGATTGGGCGCTTTTGAACCTGAAGTTTATTGATGAGGGTAAAGAGTATTACTCATGGAAATTTATTACTAAATCATACACCTGGCCCGCGTTTATTGAAAAAGCATCAACTCAGCCAAAAATAACGGAACGTGTCGCCTGGCCGTTTCAGTAGGGACACATTGGTTGTTAGTGATCGTCAACCGGTATCTGTGTGACAAATTATGTCGTTAAGGGGCGTAGCAAAATAGTTTTCTGCGTTGAACCCCTAATACATCCATTTTTCTACGATTTCATCGCCCAGGCGCTCTCGCAGTAGTTCCTCATTTCCTTCCTCATCATGAATAAACAACAGGCACATGAACATCAGAATATCGAGGTACTGACCCACATCGGTAAACATTTTCGTTAGCATAGGTGAGCTGTCATGATCAAAATACCAGACTTCGCCGGTATTGCGGTGAAAACACCATAAATTACCGTTGCCAAGATAGTCGCCAAAGACAATAAGCTGATTAACCAGCGTCCATAGCGAGGTTGATTCAGGCGTATCCTCCAGAATATCTGTAATACCGGGATAAGCATCAAGTAGTGGTTCAATATTGCTGTATTTCACAGGCGTCACGCTACACAAACTTTCGGAGAGTTCCAGTACACCAATGTTTTCGTGATACGTGCGTAACGGCGTTGGAAGTGGGCAAGCAAGACGCTGTTCAAGCGCATCAATTTCCTGGGCGTTAACTGGCGTGAGGCTCGCAGGTTTTGCCCACTCCGCGCGATATGCCTTGACGCAGGCAAGCCACCACTCTAGTTGCGCCTTGTCATTGGTAAATTCTGGCCAGACCAATGGCGGGGTATGACTGGCTGATGTGGCGTCGGTGGAAGATAAATTCATTTATTATCACTGCCTTAATATTTAATATGTATTTGAAGGTTCACAAAAATGCTGTTTCACTACTTCCTGTTTTTTTCACTTCAATGCCATGAAATTTAACCCCTAACCCATGCTCCGGGTCAAGGGAAGTGGAAAGCATGAAGCCAAATTGATGCTGATTCTCAGGAGAAAGGTATATTTTTACCAGTGTCAGATTTTTCACACTGGCTCCGTATACGCGTTCACAATATTGTTTAGCTTCTGCAGTGATCTTCTGATAGAAATCATTTTGTGTCTTGACGAGAAAATCGATGTCATCCTTCATTTTTTGATCCGCAAACTCCGCCTCAAGATTTATGCACTGAACCGGTTCAGGACCGAAGGCCTGCAGAATTAAATCAACAGCAATGCCTTCGTCGTCTTCATAAAACTGTCGCTCATCTGAATTCATAAAAATTCCCTTTCTATAAGACCTGTTTCGTTACGGCGTATTACTCAGTATCGCATAAGCGATGATGGAGCAGGGTGGCGTCTTCTGCAACTGCCTTGTGAAGCATCGGCGTAGTAATGTCCACGCCTCTGTTCATACAGGAAGATTTTCGATACATATAGAATATCAATTATCATTATTATTAGTAATGGGGCTAAAATGATTTTCCCCATGAACACCCTTCATAATTTCTCTTTGAGGGGGTTCCTGAATAAGGAAATGGCCAATGCTCAAAGAAAACTTCAATGAACTGCAAATTTTTCTGGTGGTGGCAAGAGAGCGGAGTTTTACTAAAGCGGCCGCTAAGCTTGGCGTTTCGCAGTCAGCGCTAAGTCATGCGATGAAAGCGCTGGAAGAACGTTTAAATATCCGTCTTTTAACGCGAACCACCCGAAGCGTTGCGCCAACGGAAGCCGGAGAGCGAATTATTGCCTGCCTGGAGCCACGAATCGCCGAGCTTGAGCAAGAGTTCGAGGCGCTTGTTCAACTGAACGGCACCCCCTCAGGCAATATCCGACTATCCGCCGGTGAACATGCCGCGCGGAGTCTGGTATGGCCAAAGCTGAAATCCTTCCTCAGAGAATACCCGGAAATCAATGTCGAATTGGTGGTTGATAATAGTTTTGTCGATATTGTTGAAGGACGTTTTGATGCCGGGGTGCGTCTTGGCGAAAGCGTTGATAAGGATATGATCGCGGTAAGAATTGGGCCGGATATGAGAATGGCAGTGGTCGGCGCACCGGCTTATTTTGCCGCAAACCCAGCACCTGAAACGCCGCACGAACTACAACATCATCGGTGCATCAATATGCGCTTGCCAACGGCCGGCGGTCTTTATCATTGGGAATTCGAGAGGGAAGGGAAGCCGCTGCGCGTCAGGGTTGAAGGGCAACTGACGCTTAATTTGTTGTCAGAACGAATTGATGCGGCGTTATCCGGATTTGGTCTTGCCTGTGTACCAGAAGATATGATTCAGGAGTATGTGAAATCAGGAGAACTTATTCAGGCTCTGCAGGCGTGGTGTCCGTTATTTCCCGGTTACTACCTTTATTATCCCAACCGTAAACAGCATCCGCCAGCTTTCGCACTGATGATCGACGCGCTTCGGTACTTTGAATAACGGGTCTGCAGCGCACAGCAGACCCGCTTGCGTTTAACGATCTACACGAGCCTGATGTTCCGGGGAGTAACGATTACCGACGATTTTCACCGTTTCAAGCGCCTGGGTTATCTGCTGCAAATCATCCTGAGAAAGAGGGATGTCTGCGGCACCCAGATTCTCCTCCAGTCGGTGCAGTTTGGTGGTTCCTGGGATGGGCACAATCCACGGTTTTTGTGCCAGCAGCCATGCAAGGGCAATTTGCGCAGATGTCACCCCTTTTTCAGCTGCCAGTTTGCCCAGTAACACGACCAGTTTTTCATTCGCTTCCAGCGCTTGTGCGGCAAAGCGCGGTACCTGGCTTCGATAATCATCCTGACCAAACGTGGTTCCTGCCGTGATAGATCCCGTCAGGAAACCTTTGCCTAACGGGCTGAATGGCACGAAACCAATACCCAATTCTTCCAGCAGTGGCAGGATTTCCTGTTCAGGTTCACGCCACCACATTGAATATTCGCTTTGCACAGCGGTAACCGGTTGGACGGCATGCGCCCGCCGAATAGTCTGCACGCCCGCTTCGGAAAGACCGAAATGTTTGACCTTACCTTCAGCAATCAGATCTTTCACCGTCCCCGCAACATCTTCAATGGGGACATTGGGATCGACGCGGTGCTGATACAACAGATCAATAACGTCTGTTTTGAGACGGCGCAGTGATCCCTCCACGGCTTCACGAATATGCTCCGGACGGCTGTTTAAAATCTGCTGCTTGTTGTCATCACCAAAAGTGAAACCAAATTTAGTCGCGATAACGACGCGATCGCGAAACGGTTTTAAGGCTTCACCGACAACGTCTTCGTTCTGATAGGGGCCATACACTTCGGCGGTGTCGAAGAAAGTGACGCCACGTTCAACCGCGGCACGAATGAGTTCGATAGCCTGGCGGGTATCTGTCGCCGGGCCGTAGCCGTGGCTGAGCCCCATGCAACCGAGACCCAGCGTTGACACCTCGAGTCCAGATTTACCCAAATAACGTTTTTGCATTTAATACGTACCTCTTTTTCGTGGCTTAAACGTCGAGTTTTCGGCCTGTTAACCATTCCACCATCGCAGGATCGCGGTGAGAGAAGAAGGCGCTGGTTGCGGTATCAAGGGCCGCAATCTGCAGCATATCTTCCGTACTGAGTTCAAAATCGAGAATATTGATGTTCTCTTCCATACGTTCTTTTCGCACCGATTTCGCCAGCGAAACGATGCCACGCTGGAAGATCCACCGCAGGACAACCTGACCCACACTTTTGCCGTATTTCTGACCGATCGCCGCTAATGCGGGATGCTGGAAAAGACCATGTTTACCTTCAGCAAAAGGGGCCCAGGCTTGTGGCTGAATGCCGCGGCTTTGCATCCACGGAACGGCATGCAGCTGCTGATTGAAAGGGTTTACTTCAATCTGGTTTACGGCGGGAACGATGTTGTTGAAAGCGATAAGGTCGGCAAGTCTGTCCGGATGGAAGTTACTTACGCCAATCGCGCGAATTTTCCCTGCCTGTTGCAATTCTTCCATGGCACGCCAGGCACCGTGGACGTCGCCGTAAGGCTGGTGAATCAGATACAGATCAACATAGTCCAGCTGTAGTCGATTCAACGAACGTTCGAACTGTGCTTTCGCACCCTGGTAGTGGGTGTCCTGAAGCCACAGTTTGGTGGTGACAAAGAGTTCGCTGCGTGGAATGCCGCTACGTTTCAGCGCGTTCCCGACCTGGATTTCATTCTGGTAAGAGGCCGCAGTATCAATCAGGCGATAACCCGTTTCGATAGCCTCGATAACGGCGCTTTCGCACTCGGCGGCATCCGTCATCTGAAACACACCAAAACCCAGCAGGGGCATTTCAATACCGTTGTTCAGTTTTACCGTTTGCATGACGTTATCCTTCAAACTGTTGTCGGGGGAAAAGCATAACGCAGAGTGATTTATTTGATTAGATGGGGTAATAAACTAGGGTTTATTAGAATGGCTCATTAATAGACCGAAACCTGACGGGAGGATGAGTGGCAAAAGCGAAGGTTGCTAACAAACGTTGAGGATGATTTGACGCGTTTTATGCGAGAGCCAGATGCTTTATAAGACAGCACATCATATTAATGTGCGTGCCTGAACGTTCACAGTCGAGACAGAGATGATCATCATCCGCAAATTTAGATGAACAAAGTTCACAGATAACCAGAAGACGATAGGATGAAACGTACGATACAAAAATTGAGTATGATCAGATATGAGCGCGTTGCGAACGTGATGTCCGGTAAAACCAATCGTCATGACAAGCAGGCCAGGTTGTTGGTATTGATGCTGAAGAAAGCGCTTTCAAAGGCTATCAGCAACCAGGACAATCATAACCACAAAACTACGGATTCTGCCTGATTCCATGCTTGTCAAAGCTCAGTAGGATTGTCTATTCATTGGCTCATTAGAAATGTCTATATGTTGAAAAGGCCGCTGTGTGCCAGAAGCGGTCGCTTGAGAGACATCCAACCCCATCTCCTGTACACTATCGTTCATAATTTTAATGATCTATGGGTATCAGTTCATGGTTAGCAAAAAAGAGATGATGGAGCATTATGTCATCGATCCTCAGGATAGCTACTTTGTTAATGGTGTACCGCCGATTGAGAATATTTCGGTCGTTGCTTATGATCCCTCGTGGCCGGAAATATATTCAGCACTGGAATCTAAAATTAAGGATATATTAGGTTCGAATTTGCTAAAAATTGATCATGTGGGTTCTACGGCAGTACCTGGTCTGGCCGCTAAACCCGTTATTGATATTGACGTGACGGTTGCTGATGCTGGGGATGAAGAAGTATATTTGTTAGCGCTTGAAAAACTTGGATATAGACTAATTGTTCGTGAACCTCGCTTCCATGGCCATCGCCTTTTTCATTATGAAAATCCTAGAGTTAACCTACATGTTTTTACTCAGGACACCCCTGAAACAGCTCGGCATTTGCTTTTCCGAGATTGGCTTAGACAGTCAGAAAAAGACTGCAAATTATATGCTAATGCCAAATTCGAAGCAATTAAAGGTTGCAGCTTTGATATTCATAAATATCATGAAAATAAAAGTAAAGTGGTACACGATATCTATCAGAGGATTTTTAAACATTTGGGCTATATTTGATGTGCTATATCCTGGAAAGGATAAAACCCACACGTTCCTCTACTGAAGTACATGGTAATTCAATCAATTGATAGTCATACATACGGTATGTTTTCACCATTGCGTGATATGTCGCGACGGCAACATCGAAAGATTGTTTGCGCTCTGTGTCCTGTACATATATATCACGCCAGGGTGGTGCAATAAATACGATTCGGTTATAGCGAAATTTCTCGATGGCGTTTTCTAGATGCCTCGGTATGGAAAGCTCAGAAAGACGTAAATAACCCACAACATCAGGAACACCACGGTCGAAGAAGCAGGGTTGTGTTTGCCCTTCCGCTTCATGCCACGAACGCATTTCCCAGGATAGCATCAGTTCTGCAAATGCACTCTGGTTAGCCCACGGTAATGCATCGCCGCCGATGTTAACCTGGTCTTGTATCACACCTCTTCCTGCTTCTTTAGAACACCAAAACCCTCGTTTTATAATCGTATCAATTATCGTGCTTTTGCCTGATCCTGGGCCACCTGTAAGAATGAAGCGATGTTGTAAAACTGAAGACATTGACCTCTCCTGAATATTTATTGATGCGATGAAGCAGCAATATACCTGTGATGGTTTGAATCACTACATCTTATCCTGAATTGCATGTCAGCTCATCGCTCATTGCAGACTGTCGTGTTATACCGCAGAGTCCTGCCAGCTCAAGTTCAAACTAAGGCTGCCATTCAATCCGGGATAATTCGATTATGAGGTTTTCGATTTTTGTTGCCATAATTTCTCTGTAATCATCAGCTGTCTTACCGTTTCGACTGACAGGTTGATACTCTCAGACGTTACCAGCATTCTTTGTGCCTGTGATGGCCCCATGTTCAGGCACTCAGTCTTCAGAAAATGAATAACGCGGGCTTTAATCTCTGCCTGAAGTCGGTGATTACTGGGTTTTCCACGCCGCTGGCTGACTAACCCGACAGGTCCTGCCTGTAGGTATTGCGCAATCAGACGGCGGCAGTGGCGCGGGGTTATCTCCATTGATGCAGCCGCATCCGTCAGACTTAATTCCCGGGATATAACGGCTTCAATGAGTTCCAGCCGGTAGCGTTCCCTGAGTGACATCATCACTTTTTCATCTGTTTCTGACATGTCTGGTCTCTTTTTCAGGATGAATTAGCCGCTGTTGCTCGTTTGCCTCGGGTTCATCTTTTTCCAAAAATGGCCTCCGAGCTACCCTGAAGCTTTATCATGGCTTCAAGCATGTCATCTTCGTTCAGTGAACGCTGAGATTTGTTAATGCTGGGTGCATGCCGCCTGCGGGAAGGTTCATCGCCAGAAGGTACCGACTGTGAACGGTTATTGTCACGTTTTCTCTGGACCTGCCTGGCAACGTCCAGCACATGGCCCAGTCTTTTATTATCTACAATCGCGACGGGATCAACTTCCGACAACCGGTCATAGGTGGAATAGGGGAGCAGCACATCATTCAGGCGCAGTTCCTTATGCCCGTCAGGATAATGCCAGACGTCGATATATTTACCTATGGCCCGACGGCTGTACTCACTGTCTTCAATAAGATAAAGCACTTTATCGTACTGTACTGTAAGGTTTTTTGAAACCCGACGGGGTTCTCGCCAGGTAAATTCCGCATCAAGATCATCGGTTAATGTCAGTGGCCTGTGAGCATTAAAATCATGCCGGGGGGCTTTGGCAAACCGCTTGTTGTAATCGGTCATGTATTCTTCGGCAAACGCATTTGCTGCATCTATCGTACTGATCCCTTTTAGCCTGAGCTCCTTAACCAGCCGGTCCTGAAGTGTCAGATGGGCGCGTTCAACGCGGCCTTTTGCCTGACTGGTTTCCGCGCACAGAGGGGTGATGTTAAGGCAACGCATGGCCCTGGCAAACTGGGTTTCACCGGGCCCCGTGGTGGCGTGCTTATTATTGACTCTGAATACGCTGGCTTTATCGCTGTAGAGGATCATGGGTTTACCGAATTTCTCGATATAGCCACGTGTCGCTTCAAAATAGGTAAACGTGGATTCAGATTTCACAAACAGCAGGTGCATCAGGCGGCTGGTCGCATCGTCAACATAGACCAGTGCTGTACAGGGCCGACCCCGGTTTTCAAACCAGTGATGGTCACAACCATCAATCTGGATCAGCTCGCCGGTACAGGGACGCCGGTAACGGGGCTGGTGAATTTTCGGTGGGCGTTGTCTGCGGGGGATCCATAGTCCGGCTTTTATCATGAGGCGTCTGATGGTTTCCTTGCCAAGGATCAGACCATGAAATTCCTCGAGCTTTTCCCGTGCCAGCGTCGGTCCAAAATCGGGGTAGCGTTCTCGGATGATATTCAGCGCCAGCTCAGTCAGTGATGCGGGCAACAGGCGGTTTCCGGTGCGACCGCGACTCTGGTTGTTCATACCAAGCGGTCCGGACTGACGATAACGTTTCAGCAGACGGCTGCAATGGCGTGGCGTGATGCCGAGCATCTCCGCAGCCTGGCCAGGACGCAGGTTGCGATCGATGACGTCCTGAAGGATTTTGAGGCGGTTGATTTCTTTCACGGTGAACATTCCAGCGTCATGTGTAGCCATAGAAAACCTCTCATCAGGAAAAGTGAGTCGGTGTCCAGGTTCACAGGTTTGAACACTATAGACTGGACATTCCTAATGAGCCAGAAATAGACATTAGCATTGAGCCACTACAATGCTGGTGCGCATAATGTATATTATGTTAAATTGATTATTAAGGCCGATAACTTTAAACCACTCCCACGTTCTGAGAGTCTCTGGCATCCCTCCTCTTGCGTTATTAGCTCATCAGGTTGAACATGACCACCATGGCTTGCATGTTATATTGACGCTTCAGTCGAGTTAACGCTGTTAGCATCTAACTGATGTGTCTGTTACACGAACAGATGGGGAAACCGGTTGGGTTACATACCATGGGCATTCCGGCAGCGATCAGTACCCTCGGGGTAACCGTCAGTTTTGCTATTCCACAGCTGTGGTTGGGTTACGGCGTACTCGCCGCACTAAACCAGCCTGCTGACCGGGTGTTCGTGTGGGTTGTGCTGATCGCGCTGCTGTTCGCTGGCATCAACGGTCTGACGACATTTATGATTGGCAAAGGCAGCATTCGCGCCTTACGGGTGCATCTTACTCTGGCAGTGATAAGTCTGCTGTTGACGGCTGTCTACCTGGTTTCTGCGCTGACTGGCGCGATGAACGGTACCAATTGGCCGGGTGTCGATCTGACCGCAGCGCTGCTGAGTGTCATCATTCTACTGCTCAGCGCTGGCTGCATTCTGTCTACAGCCTTCTATAAGATGCTACTGTTCACCCTGCATAATCGCGCCTGGCGCCAGTTGATCTACCAGGCAAGAAATACTCACACAATTGGTACAAAATAGTCGCCAGCCAGCTTCTTTATTGCTGGCACTACATTGCTGATGACGCCACTTTCTTGTACCCTCACCCCAAATCTGAATTGACGGGACCTCCTGTGACTGCTCACTTTTCTAAAGATCCTTTGCATGGCGTGACGCTTGAAATGCAAGTTAATGCACTTGTTGCGCGTTATGGCTGGGTTAAATTGGCTCAACTGATCAACATCAACTGCTTTAAGAATGACCCAAGTGTCAAATCGAGTTTGAAATTTTTGCGACGTACGCCGTGGGCCCGCGCGGAAGTTGAAGCGCTATACCTTGATTCTCTGAATGATGCAGAGCCTGAAGTAAAGGATGAACCTGCGTTTAATCCGTGGACCGAGGGGCGCAGTAAGAAGGATTAATCCCCTACTCTGCCAAGCCGCCTGTATGCCGCACGCTTCGTATTGACTTACGTTTGAATAATACGAGAATGACCTTCTCACGTGATCATCGGAAAACTGGCATACATGGATATCTGCTCTCGTCGCCTCCAGCGCATGGCTAAAAAGTCATTATCATTTATCGCAATGGCTCTTTTACTTTCCAGTTGTTCCTCAGAACCTCCGGTTTCGCTTGTCACGCCGTCAACGCCAGTCACACCGGGTAAACCTCAACAGCGCCAGGAACCGATGCGCGGTATCTGGTTGGCAACGGTTTCTCGCCTTGACTGGCCACCGGTATCATCTGTCAATGTGAGTGATACCGCCAGTCGAGTCCGTCAGCAGCAAAACGCGTTGACCAACAAGCTGGATCAGCTGAAAAGCATTGGTATCAATACCGTATTTTTCCAGGTCAAACCAGACGGTACGGCGCTCTGGCCCTCGGAGATTTTACCCTGGTCAGATCTCATGACCGGCACCATCGGTGAAAATCCGGGTTATGACCCGCTGCAATTTATGCTTGATGAAGCGCATAAACGCGGCATGAAAGTGCATGCCTGGTTTAATCCGTATCGCGTTTCCACCAACACGAAGCCGTCGACCGTCGCCGAACTAAACAGCACGGTGTCTCAACATCCTTCAAGCGTTTTTGTGTTGCATCGCGACTGGATCCGAACCGCGGGCGATCGTTTTGTTCTCGACCCGGGCATTCCGGAGGCACGCGACTGGATAACCAGCATCGTTGCCGAAGTCGTCTCACGTTATCCGGTTGATGGCGTGCAGTTTGATGACTACTTCTATACAGAGTCTCCAGGTTCCACGCTCAATGACAACGAAACCTTCCGAAAATACGGCGGCGCGTTCGCATCGAAAGCAGACTGGCGTCGGCACAATACGCAATTGCTGATAGAACAAGTTTCGCGAACCATTAACACGCTAAAACCCGACGTCGAATTTGGTGTGAGTCCGGCCGGGGTATGGCGTAATCGCTCACACGATCCCGCCGGTTCCGATACGCGAGGCGCAGCTGCCTACGATGAATCCTTTGCCGACACGCGTCGCTGGGTTCAGCAAGGATTACTCGATTACATCGCCCCGCAAATTTACTGGCCCTTTTCGCGCAGCGCGGCCCGTTATGATGTACTGGCAAAATGGTGGGCCGATGTCGTGAAGCCGACCAACACGCGGCTCTACATCGGTATTGCCCTGTACAAAGTTGGCGAACCCTCCAAAAATGAACCGGACTGGATGGTCAATGGCGGCGTGCCGGAGCTTAAAAAACAGCTTGATTTGAATGAATCGGTGCCACAAATTAGCGGCACGATCCTGTTCAGAGAAGACTATCTCAACCAGCCGCAAACGCAGCAGGCGGTCAATTATCTGAGAAGTCGCTGGGGCAGTTAACGGACCTTCCCTTCCCTGTAATTAACGCCTGGCAACGTGCAGCCAGTAGATTGCACGCTGTCGGGTTGAGCTATATCTCATTTTCCTGACGGGCATAGAGATACGCCGTTGCTCTTGAAATACCGAGATGCTGGGCGATAGTCTCCATCGATTTTTTCACCTCCAAAAGACCGTCTTTACGTAATTCCTGAATAACGGCTTTTCGGTCGGCAATATTGAGTGCGCGTGCCGTGGTCGCACGTTTGGCGGCGTAACTGTCGATACGCTGGCGGATCGCCTCCGATCCTGTCGGTTCTATATGTTCCTGTACGGAGGTGTTTTCGATCTCGGTGAAGCGCGCTAACGCACTTTGCATGCCCCGGAATAGCGTCATGTCCACGTTCAGACACAGGGCCGCGACGTACTTGCCATCATTATCTTTAATGCCAATAGAGGTGCTTTTCACCGGGCGGCCATCGGCAAATTGATTGCCGTAGTTCGCCACAATGTTGGGGAAATCCGGCGAGGCAATACGTGCAAGCCCCAATTCGGTTGCGGGTTGCCCTGCTTCCCTGCCGGATAAGTTGTTATGGATCGCGAGAATCGCATGTTCGGGATTTTTAAGGTCGTGCACAACAACTTCGCAGAATGGCGAAAAGGTTTCACTGAGCCCTTTAGCAATGATATCAAGCTGACCTAACAGTGAATTTTCCTCGGGTTTAGACATTTTCTCTCCTGCGAACGACGCAATATTCCCGGTGCAGTCTAAAGAAAAAGGATATCTGCTGCCAGATATCCTCACGTATTTAGCCTGCCAGAAACTCGCTATAACGGCTGATATCGACGTTACCGCCGCTGATAATGATCCCCACCCGTTTCCCGTGTAACCGTTCTTTATTGGCTCGCGCCGCAGCAAACCCTAAGCAGCCGGTCGGCTCAACCACCATCTTCATCCGCTCGGCGAAAAAGATCATTGAGTCAATAAGTTCCTGATCGGAAACCGTAAGAATATCATCGACGTGTTTCTGAATGAGCGGAAACGTATACTGCCCAAGATGCTGGGTTTGCGCGCCGTCGGCAATGGTTTTGGGGGTATCAATGTGGACGATGTTGCCACTGCGAAATGATTGCTGTCCATCATTGCCCGCTTCTGGCTCAACGCCATAAATTCTGCACTCTGGCGACAAATGTCGTGCGGCCAGCGCCGAACCGGAAAGCAATCCGCCGCCGCCCAGACAAACATAAAGCACATCGAGCGGGCCGACCTCTTCGATCAACTCTTTGGCGGCAGTCCCCTGCCCGGCAATCACATGCGGGTGATCGTAGGGCGGGATGAGCGTCAGTCCGTGCTTTGTCGCCAGATCCCGGCCAATCTGTTCGCGGTCTTCGGTATAGCGATTGTAGACAACCACATTGCCGCCATACCCTTTTGTCGCCGCCACTTTTGCCGCAGGCGCATCGTGCGGCATGACAATTGTCGCCGGGATGTTCAATAGCTTTGCCGCCAGCGCAATGGCCTGGGCGTGATTGCCGGACGAAAACGTCACGACGCCCGCCGCGCGCTGTTGTGGCGTAAACTGGCTGAGGGCGTTCATCGCACCACGAAACTTAAATGCGCCCATGCGTTGGTAGTTTTCACACTTGAAAAATACCTCTGCCGAAAACGCATCATTCACCGTACGGGAAGTCAGCACCGGCGTGCGGTTAGCATAGCCTTCGATGCGCTGTGCCGCAGCAACCACATCGTTGTACTCAGGGAATTGCAGTGAAGTCATGTTGTTAACTCCGAATAATTCAGGAAGACGAACGAGCAAGGGCAACGGCTTCAACTTCTACGGCAAATCCATAATGAAGCGCATCAACGCCAGCCACCACGCGAGCAGGTTTAAACTCTCCCAGCCATTGTGCGTAAATCTGATTGAACAAGGGCCATTGCGAGACATCAGTGACATAGATTCTGACCGACACCAGTGAAGCGCGGTCTGTTCCTGCCGCTGCAAGGCAGGCATCGAGGTTTGCCAGCACCTGATGCACCTGCTCTTCGAACGAGGCGGCGGGATTGATCTCACCTGCTGCGGTAACGGGTAATTGACCCGAGACAAACACAAAACCCCCGGCGGTGCAGGTGTGCGAGTAGTGGCCTGCAGGGCTCACGCCGGACGTCATGTTTCTGAGGATAATGTCGGAAGACATACGTACTCTCCGTATAGGTTATAATACAAAATGTCTAATTTAATACTTTATGTATATATAACGCGATTCTTCCTGCTCGCCAACCCTTTTCTCTGCCCCGGGATCACATTTTGAGCAACCGTAAATCCAATAAAAAAGCCGTGTTGAGGGTATTCAACACGGATTTTTAAGCATCAGCGACCTGTGGTTTGGTCAGGTCATACGTTCAGACGACGGATATTTTCAGCGATCCGTTTTTGTATCGTGTTAAGCGTTGCCTGGGTAATGTGTCCGGGATACAGGTCTTTCGCTATCTCACTGAATCTGGCGGCGACCGCACAAATCTTCGCGATGATTTCGTCCACCTTCTGCGGCATTAACTCCGCTTCCTGTTCGCCCAGCGTCTGCAGATGTTTTCTCTCGATATCTAATGCCTCGCCCATGACATCCATCTGGTGATAGCCGCCAGGCCCTTCACACCAGGTAACATCATATGCGGGAGCCAGCGTCCAGTTACCCTCTGCGGACATCAGCCAGGCAAAGTTCTTCGGATGATCGTCCCGATTATTAAACACCACGTTGAAGACCACACGCTCAAAGGCGACGGCTTTTTCTCTGACATCGTTGGTGCATATTTGGGTGGCGCGTAAAAAACTGCGATAGTCCAGTGCCCCCGGAACCTGATAATTCGCCCCGGTAAAAGAGGCCAGACTTTGCATCGGAACACGACGATCATTGTTGCGGTCAAAGCGACGCGTGGCAAAGGCTGCCTGTTGATCATCCAGCGCGAAGTAAGCGGTGTCCGGGGTGGCAATACCGCACCGACGCAGACATTCAGAGTACACCGCCTCAATGGCGCAGACTTCCGCATGCTCATGTTGTGCCGGAAACTTGATTAACCAACTTTCGTATCCGGGTTGCGGTGACGTGGTGAATTTTTTAGTGACAGTGTCACGATAAAGTAACGCTTTGGGTCTTGCGCCCTGCGGTGAGCCTCCCATCTGCAGTAACTTTTGCAGGAACTCGCCGCCCTCACCGCTCAATACCTCTTGTACTTCAGAGGCTAACTGAATAAGGGGAATCTCCTGTGCACTGACTGTATCTGCGTCCGGCTGAACCGGCTGGAATGTCATGGCGCCCATCGCATTGCTGCCGATCCAGGTCAATCGTTCCAGAGGACCAATGCGCGCGGCATTGAGTCCCCGTCGTTTAAACAATCGATCCATGAGCAGCATTCCCCAACCATCGGGCAATGAATCATAAACGGGGCCAGGCAGACCAAGCTGATGGGCGGGAAAACCTTGTCGTAAGCGAGGACCATTAAGAGGTAGGGTCAGCCGGGAGAGTTCGAAGCCTTTGCGTACGGCTTCATCACTGTATTCGAAGGCAATCAGCGGGCGTCCCGTCATGGCGGTAGACGACATCAGTCGGCCCCAACGCCAGCGTTCACCCCATCCTTCATAAAAGACATCAATGTGTTCAGGCATCGTCATTTTTCCTTCTCACGCGTTGACGTGCTGAACTCTCTTCGTAGCGCACCATGTCATCCAGGCTCTCAATTTTCGGTTTGAACAGGTTTTCCAGTTCATCCCCCAACCCCAGAACAACTGCCACCCTGACCAGCCCCTCAAAGCCCACATTTCGTCCGGCCTCGAGATTCGACACCGTATTCACGCCAATCCCCGCGCGTGCAGCAACCTCCGCCTGGGTCATCTGTTTTGACAGGCGTTCTTTGCGTAATCGTTCGCAGAGAAGTTTGACGATTTCAACGGGCGTTCTGAGCATTAAATCCATAATAGGGTGGCTTATCTCGCTTAATTGCACTTTATCCACAATATTATAGAGTTAATTATGAATATGCGCAAACCAGCACAACACCCAAAATAAAAGAATTAAGTGCATTAATACAGTTTAATGCACTTAATATTGGAGTTAACTCGCCATGACAGGTTCCGGCAGTCTGAACGAAGAAACCAGCAGTGCCAGTTGCTCCGCCTCTTCTTTCAGCACCTGAGTACGCGTCGCCGCATCGTCGATAAGCGAGGCGTTCTGCTGAACCGTACTGTCCATTTCGGTGACGGCCAGCGTCACTTCGGAAACCCCTTTACGCTGTTCGTCCCCGGCAACACGGATCTCCCCCATCAACTGTCTTACCTGCCGTACATTGCTGACCAGTTCTTCCAGTCGGTCACCCGCATGATGAATTTGCTGACTTCCGGTATTCACATGCGAGACCGATCCATCAATTAAGGTTTTGATCTCTTGCGCGGCAGTAGCGCTACGCTGCGCCAGCGTACGCACTTCGGAGGCGACAACCGCAAATCCCCGCCCGGCATCACCGGCCCGTGCCGCTTCGACCGCCGCATTGAGCGCCAGGATATTCGTCTGGAATGCAATGCTGTCGATCACTGCCACAATTTCGACCATCCGACCGGATGACGCACTGACGTTATCCATGGTCGAAATCACCCCCTGCATTACATCGCCGCAGCGGTTCGCCGTTTGCGCGGTGCTTTCGGATAACTCATCCGCTAACTGTGTGTTGCCTGAATTTTGATGCACGGTCGCATTTAACTGTTCCATGGCCGCCGCACTCTCCTCAAGGGCCGCCGCTTGCTGGGTCACGCGCGTGGATAACTCCGTATTGCTGTCTGCCAGACTGACGGCGTTGCTGGCAACCACGACGCTACTGCTACGAACGTTGATCAAAATGGCGGCTATTTTGTCGACGAAAAGGTTAAATGCCTGGGCGATATCAGAAATTTCATCTTTCCCACGAACATCCAGACGTCGGGTGAGATCGCCTTCCCCCTGAGCAATATCATCCAGTGCGCGGCGTGTATCATCCAGCCGGGAGATAAGCCTGCGCACCACCAGCCATGCACCCACCAGCAACAGCGTCATAATCGGGATCAGGACTTCAAGAACATCCTGCATCATCACTTTCGCCAGGCCGACAATACGCTCTTGCGGTGTGACCAGACCGACCACCCAACCGGTGTCCGCCATCGGGAACAGCATGACCCGTGAAGGGGCGTTAATGATGTTGTCATGTTCGAGCGCTATAGATGTCACCTGTGCGCTGCCGCGTAGCGATTTCAGACTCTCTGCCACCGGCGTCAGCCAGTCAGAGGTGCTGAGCAGATCGCTAAACGTCTTGTATTTTGCCGGGTCAGCCTGCGGGAAATAGAGAATCTGCCCCTGCTTATCCACCACAAAGGCATAGCCGCCAGTGCTGTTACCTTGCTGGCGCATAAACGTCGCGACATTATCCAGACGGATATCGGTGGTGGCGACGCCAGCAAACGCGCCTGAGTGACGATACGGAATGCTACAGGTCACCATATTGACGCCAGAGATCGCATCACGATAAACATCGGACCACAGACAGCTATCCTGCGAACGCCCTTTCGCCTGCTGATACCAGGTTTCGCTGTGGTAACCGTTGCCGCCAGGCACGTTGTAGTCATCTGAAAATATCAGCTTTCCTTCGGCGTTACGCGACCAGAAAAAACTGCGGCGTTCTACGCCTTGCGTAAAGGCATCCGGTTCTGGCCAGATCCCGCCGCCGGTAATCATTGCATTATTCTGCTCGCCAATCAGATGGGGAACCACACTGCGATAAAGCGCCTCATCATTGGGAAGCACTTCGGCCATCCGCGCAAGGGTGACGGTTTCCCCTTCAATACGTGATAACACGGTACTGAGATGCCGGGTCAGACCTTGTCCCGTCTCCTCAATAAGGGCGGAATTGATCTCGATAACCCGTGGCTGACCGCGCCACAGCATAATCGCCACGATGACCAGCGTGGTGACGACCAACAGCAAAATGCCGCCGAGGGTTAAACGGGTAGAAATACGTGAGGGATACCAGGCCATACAAACTCCTTATGTAAAAGGCGAACGTTTAACCAGTATCGGCACGCAAATTTATATCTTTATGGCGGTTGGGTGATAAAGCATGGTGAGGGTTTTATGATTTAAACGTGACAATGTCACATATAACAAAACCCAGCACTCTGGCTGGGTTTAAATAACGCTAAAAATTATTTAGATAATTCTTTTTTGATTTCGTCTTTAATTTTGCTTAATTCACTCTGAGGATGTTTTTTGCAAATTTCAACGGTTAACGGAACCGCCGTGGTCACGGTTTCGTCGAAGCTAACAAAGTCACCGCCTTTGAAATCTTCATCTTCATTAAGCACCCAGAAAGCCACCGGTGCCATGGTTTGCGGATTCAGATCAACGAACTCCTGACAGCTCATACCTTTGGGTGTGACTTCAGTTTTGGCGTTATCCGTTGCTGCACTTACGCTTACACTGGTCAACAGCGCCGCCACCAAAATACCTGCTGTAGAAAGGGAGAACTTATTCATTTTTGTGACTCCATAAACACAATAATTAATATCTACACACGCGCTTTAAACCGTTAATGTAGGACGAAAGAAATAATACCCCAGACGTTTCAGGAATAAAGTCGCTGGCAATTGTTATGGCTATTATTGATATTTCCGGCGACTGATTTTTATGTATCGGGCATTAAAACCCCCTGCGCTTTGTGATCGTGTCTACGAATTCAACATATTCCGCCCCCGCCTCTACAGCCGTTGCACCAAAAGTGAACTACGCTGCACAAATGTTGATCGTTAGTTAATTAAAAATTACCAAAATTTAACAAAAAAGGCGTCGGGACGACTGTCGATGGTATGGCACGCGTCCTGCATTGTTAATCAGATAACAGCAACGCGGCATCTGACAGCGACTTAACAGCGAGACGGTAATGACAGAGAAACCTGAATTATTTGCCCGCATTGAACGCACGTTCAGTCAGCAAACGCCAAGCGAAAAGCGTGTTGCAGGCTGGTTGTTGACCCACGCGGCGCAGATCCCCTTTGAAACGGCTGACGGCATCGCTAAAGCGACTGGCACCAGCGGGATCACAGTGGGGCGCTATTTGCGTAAACTCGGGTTTCGCAATCTGGAGGATGCCAAAGCGAGTCTGCGCGAACTCCCCTCTATCCCCTATCAGCCCTGGGGAATGAACGAGCGTCTGGGGTCGTGGCAGCAGCAACAGCGGTTGCCGGACCGCGCGCAACAGTCGTTGTCGCTGGAAATTGACGCCATTAGCCACGTCTATCAACTGGCGCAAAGTGAAACGTTTTTACGGATTGCACAGCAACTGGCTCACGCAGAAGCCGTCTACATTCTGGGGATCCAGTCGACTCGCGGAATTGCTAACGCATTTTTTAGCCATCTGGAATATCTGCGTCCTAAGGTGAGTTACTCCGAAGGGTTGTCAGGGAGCTGGGTTGAATCGCTGAATTCAGGGTTTACGCAGCCCTATGTGGTGATTACCGACACCCGCGCCTACTCCGCCACCGCACGGCACTACTGTCGCGTGGCCAGTGAACGGCAGATTCCGCTGGCGCTGGTCACCGATGTCTGGTGTCCGTGGGCAAGAGACTATTCCATTGATTTATTGCAGGTAAAAACCGATACCGGGCATTTCTGGGATTCCCTGGCGCCCGTCAGCTGTCTGTTCAACTTATTACTCTCCAGCGTGGTTGAGCAGTTGGGCGATACCCTCGCCGAACGCTTACACACCAACCGTCAATTACAACAAGAATTTGGTCAATTCGAACAATAAACAGGAACTGTGCTATGTCAGAAAACCCCGTACTGCGCGATGTGTCGGCGATCTTCCCGTCGCTGCATATCGATCTCAAATACGCCACGGCCGATAACCTCACCGGCGCGCCCATTTATCGGGAAGCGCGTTGCCTGTTACACAAAGACGCCGTTGCTGCGCTGGCAAAAAGCATCAGCATTGCGCAACTGGCGGGCTTGTCTCTGGTGGTGTACGACGCCTACCGCCCGCAGCAGGCGCAATCCATCCTGTGGGATGTCTGCCCTGACCCGCAGTATGTGGTCGATGTGGCGATTGGGTCGAATCACAGCCGTGGCACCGCTATCGACGTCACGCTGATGGACGCAAACGGTCAGGTGCTTGATATGGGCGCGGGTTTTGACGAAATGCACGACCGTTCTCACGCATATCACCCGTCGGTGCCGGCGCAGGCACAGCGAAATCGCCTGCTGCTGAACGCGATTATGTTCGGTGGCGGTTTTGTCGGGATCAGCAGCGAATGGTGGCATTTTGAATTACCTGCCGCCGCGAAATACCCCTTACTCGACGACTGCATTGCCTGTTTTTCACCCACGACAACACAACACACACTTTAATTCTGGAGCAAGGTCATGAAGACAACAATCACATTAGCCTCGCTGTTTCGCCCTGCGTTGATCGCCGCAGCTCTGGCAATGGCGTTGCCAGGTTATGCCGCCGTCCCCAAAGATATGCTGGTGATCGGCAAAGCGGCCGATCCGCAAACCCTCGACCCGGCGGTCACTATCGACAACAACGACTGGACGGTGACCTATCCCTCTTATCAGCGCCTGGTGCAGTACAAAACGGAGGGCGGCAAAGGCTCAACTGAGGTGGAAGGCGATCTGGCAAGCGGCTGGAAAGCCTCTGACGATCAAAAAGAGTGGACCTTCACGCTCAATAAAGAGGCCAAATTTGCGGATGGCACACCGGTGACCGCCGAGGCGGTGAAGCTCTCTTTTGAGCGTCTGTTGAAGATTGGTCAGGGACCCGCGGAAGCCTTCCCGAAAGATTTGAAAGTGGAAGCACTTGACGATCATACGGTGAAATTTACGCTGACTCAGCCCTTTGCGCCGTTCCTGTATACGCTGGCTAACGATGGCGCCTCCATCATCAACCCGGCGGTGTTGAAAGAGAATGCGGCGGACGATGCGCGCGGTTTTCTGGCGCAGAACACGGCGGGTTCCGGACCCTTTATGCTGAAAAGCTGGCAGAAAGGCCAGCAATTGATCCTGGTGCCAAACCCCCATTACGCTGGCGCGAAACCGGCGTTTAAACGTGTCTCGGTGAAAATCATTGGTGAAAGCGCCTCCCGTCGCCTGCAACTGTCGCGTGGGGACATTGATATCGCAGATGCCCTACCGGTTGATCAGCTCACCGCCTTAAAACAGGAAGGCAACGTGACGGTGGCCGAGTATCCGTCATTGCGGGTGACGTATCTCTATCTCAACAACAGTAAAGCGCCGTTGAATCAGGTCGATTTACGCCGCGCTATCTCCTGGTCAACAGACTATCCGGGCATGGTGAACGGCATTCTGAGCGGTAACGGCAAGCAGATGCGCGGGCCGATTCCGGAAGGCATGTGGGGCTATGATGCCAATGCGATGCAATACAGTACAGACGAGGCAAAAGCCAAAGCCGCGTGGGAGAACGTTGCCGCCAAACCGAAGACCCTCAGTTTCCTCTACTCGGATAACGATCCGAACTGGGAACCGATCGCCCTCGCGACCCAGGCCAGTCTCAGTAAGCTGGGTATCAACGTGAAACTGGAAAAACTGGCGAATGCCACCATGCGCGACCGCGTCGGCAAAGGGGATTATGACATTGCGATTGGTAACTGGAGCCCGGATTTCGCCGACCCCTATATGTTCATGAACTACTGGTTTGAATCCGATAAGAAAGGATTGCCGGGCAACCGCTCATTCTATGAAAACGCCGACGTCGACAAACTGCTGCATAGCGCGCTGGCCACCACCGACCAGACGGCGAGGACCAAGGATTACCAACAGGCGCAAACCATCGTAATTGACGAGGCTGCTTACGTTTATCTGTTCCAGAAAAACTACCAGTTGGCGATGAACAAAGAGGTCAAAGGCTTTGTATTCAACCCGATGCTGGAACAGGTGTTCAATATTTCTACGATGAGCAAATAAGCCACGTTGATGCGGAGCCGTACTGGCTCCGCAAGGGGAAGCCAATGACTTTCTGGTCCATTTTACGTCAGCGCTGCTGGGGACTCGTCCTGGTGGTCGCTGGGGTTTGCGTGATTACCTTTATTATTTCGCACCTGATTCCTGGCGACCCTGCGCGCCTGCTGGCAGGCGATCGCGCCAGCGACGAGATTGTGGAGAATATTCGCCAGCAGTTAGGGCTTAACCAGCCGCTGTATATCCAGTTCTTTCGCTATGTGAGCGATCTCTTTCATGGCGATCTGGGCACCTCTATTCGTACCGGACGCCCGGTGATGGACGAACTGCGCGTCTTCTTCCCCGCCACGCTGGAACTGGCGTTTTGCTCGCTGCTGCTGGCGTTGGTTATCGGCATTCCGCTGGGCATTTTATCCGCCGTATGGCGCAACCGTTGGCTGGATCATCTGGTGCGTCTGATGGCCATTACCGGTATTTCAACCCCGGCATTCTGGCTGGGGCTTGGCGTGATTGTGCTGTTTTACGGTCATCTGCAAATTTTGCCCGGCGGCGGACGGCTTGATGACTGGCTGGACCCGCCGAATCACGTCACCGGGTTTTATCTGATCGACGCCCTGCTGGAAGGCAATGGCGAGGTCTTTTTCAATGCGCTGCAACACCTGGTTTTACCCGCCCTGACCCTCGCCTTTGTGCATCTGGGCATTGTGGCGCGCCAAATTCGCTCCGCGATGCTGGAACAACTGAGCGAGGATTATATTCGTACCGCGCGCGCCAGCGGCCTGCCTGGCTGGTACATCGTGCTGTGTTATGCGCTGCCTAACGCGTTGATCCCGTCAATTACCGTTCTGGGACTGGCGTTGGGCGATTTGCTCTATGGCGCGGTACTCACCGAAACGGTGTTTGCCTGGCCGGGGATGGGCGCATGGGTCGTGACCTCAATTCAGGCGCTCGACTTCCCCGCCGTCATGGGCTTTGCCGTGGTGGTCTCTTTTGCTTACGTGCTGGTGAATCTGCTCGTGGATTTACTCTACCTGTGGATCGATCCCCGTATTGGTCGCGGAGGTGCTGAATGATGTTAACCGAGGAAACGCAGACGCCACCGCAAACTACCCGCCGTCGCACCGACTGGGCGAAGCTGTGGTGGTTGATCAAAGGCAGTCCGCTGACGCTGATTGGCGGCGTCATTATTGTTCTGATGCTGCTGTTGATGGTGCTTTCGCCGTGGGTCACGCCCTATAACCCGAACGCCATCGATTTAACCGCCCGTCTGCTGCCGCCTTCTGCCAGCCACTGGTTTGGCACCGATGAAGTCGGACGCGATCTGTTCAGTCGTGTCCTGGTGGGCAGCCAGCAGTCTATCGTTGCTGGTCTGGTGGTGGTCGGTATTGCGGGTGGCATTGGTTCGCTGCTCGGCTGTTTATCGGGCGTGATGGGAGGGCGAGCCGATGCCGTCATCATGCGCATGATGGATATTATGTTGTCGATTCCCTCGCTGGTACTCACCATGGCGCTGGCGGCCGCCCTCGGTCCCAGTCTGTTTAATGCCATGATGGCGATCGCTATTGTCCGTATCCCGTTTTATGTGCGCCTCGCGCGCGGACAAACGCTGGTTGTCCGTCAGTACGCCTATGTGCAGGCGGCACGAACCTATGGCGCATCACGCTGGCACCTGATCAGCTGGCATATTTTGCGCAATTCGCTGCCGCCGCTGATTGTTCAGGCTTCGCTGGATATCGGCAGCGCGATTCTGATGGCCGCGACGCTGGGCTTTATTGGCCTCGGCGCACAACAGCCGAGTGCAGAATGGGGAGCGATGGTGGCGATTGGCCGTAATTATGTTCTCGACCAGTGGTGGTATTGCGCCTTCCCCGGCGCGGCGATCCTCATCACCGCCGTGGGATTTAATCTGTTTGGCGACGGTATTCGCGATCTGCTGGACCCCAAAGCCGGAGGAAAACAGTCATGACGCAACCCGTACTGGAAATTGAAGATCTGCATTTGAGTTTTCCGGGTTATAAAAGCGAGGTTCATGCGCTGAACCGGGTGTCGTTGCATATTCAGCGTGGCGAAATTGTTGGCGTGGTTGGTGAGTCGGGCTCCGGTAAATCGGTGACCGCGATGCTGGCGATGCGTTTGTTGCCGGAAGGCAGTTATCGCATTCATCAGGGACGCGTCTCGTTACTGGGTGAAGATGTTCTGAACGCCAGTGAAAAACAGATGCGCCAGTGGCGTGGCGCGCGGGTGGCGATGATTTTCCAGGAGCCGATGACCGCACTGAACCCGACCCGACGCATTGGGCAACAGATGGTGGAAGTGATCCGCCACCACCAGCCAATGCGCCGTTACGATGCGCGACAGAAAGCCGTCGCTCTGCTGGAAGAGATGCAAATCCCGGACGCCGCTCAGGTGATGTCGCGATATCCGTTTGAGCTTTCCGGTGGTATGCGCCAGCGTGTGATGATAGCACTGGCCTTCTCCTGCGAGCCGGAACTGATCATCGCCGATGAGCCCACTACCGCGCTGGATGTGACAGTTCAACTTCAGGTGTTGCGCTTGCTCAAACATAAAGCGCGCGCCAGCGGCACTGCCGTGCTGTTTATCAGCCATGATATGGCGGTGGTATCGCAACTGTGCGACAGGCTGTATGTCATGTATGCCGGCAGCGTTATCGAAAGCGGCCCGACGGAACAGGTGATTCGCCATCCCACGCATCCTTACTCTATCGGTTTGTTGAAATGCGCCCCGGAACACGGTTTGCCTCGTGAACCGCTGCCCGCGATCCCCGGAACGGTACCGAATCTCACCCATTTACCCACCGGATGCGCCTTTCGCGAGCGCTGTTTCGCCGCAGGACAGCAGTGTGATGTTATCCCGCCGATGCGCCGCACAGGCGACACGACGCAGCAATCTGCCTGCTGGTATCCGCAACTGGAGACAACGCATGTCTGATATTTTACTGGCGCTACAGGATGTGCACGTCAATTTCCCGGCCCGCAGCAACTGGCTGGGGCGCGTCACCGAACGGGTTCACGCCCTGAACGGACTGGATTTGCAGATCCGCGAAGGCGAAACCCTCGGCATTGTGGGAGAGTCCGGCTGCGGCAAAAGCACGCTGGCGCAGCTGTTGATGGGGATGCTGAAACCCAGTCAGGGGCAATGCTCCCGGGGGCGTGGATCAAACAAAGGGATGCAGATGGTGTTTCAGGACCCGCTCTCCTCGCTCGACCCCCGATTGCCGATCTGGCGGATCATCACCGAACCGGTCTGGATCCAAAAACACAACAGCGAGCGGGAACGTCGCGCACTGGCAGAAGAGCTGGCGCTGTTGGTGGGCATTCGTCCGGAGTATCTCGACCGTCTTCCCCATGCGTTTTCCGGCGGACAACGCCAGCGTATCGCTATCGCGCGGGCGCTCTCCTCTGAGCCGGATGTGATTGTGCTGGATGAACCCACGTCGGCGCTGGATATCTCCGTACAGGCGCAAATCCTCAATCTGCTGGTTTCTCTCCAGGCCCGCAGAAACCTGACCTATGTGTTGATTTCACATAACGTTTCGGTGGTCAGGCACATGAGCGATCGCGTCGCGGTGATGTATCTCGGGCAAATTGTTGAACTGGGTGATGCCCGGCAAGTGTTAACTTCGCCCGCGCATCCCTATACGCGGTTGTTGCTTGATTCGGTTCCTAAAACAGGCGCGCCGCTGGCGGAAGATCTCGTATTGCGTAAAACCGAGCTTCCCGGCAATCGCACCCTGCCGCAGGGCTGTTTTTTTCGCGACCGTTGCCCGTTAGCGACGCAGGGATGCGAGAAAAAGCAGGCGCTACTTCCGCAAGAGTCGGGGCGTGATGTGCGCTGTTGGCGGGCGCTTGAGGATCGTTGATGCCCGCTCTGCGTCAGGCGTTGTAGGCCTTTTTCAGGGTTTCCATCAGCGCCTGGGCCGCCGTTGACAGTTTTTGATGCGCCGCGCACAGCACCCCCACCCGACGCTCGATCACCGGGCCGTCGAGATCCAGACAGGTCGCACCCAGTTCAGTCATTTGGGTGCGGCATAACGCCGGTACCGCGCTGCCACCTAACCCGTTCGCCACCAGCCGCCCGATAGTCACCAGTTGGTGGCTTTCGAGCGCCACTTCCAGCGGTCGACCGCTTTGCGCCAGCTTCTCTTCTAACATCAGGCGAACTGCAGAAGGACGCTGCAACGCAATGAAATCGAGACTCAGCAGCTCTCGCCAGCAAATGCGTTCACGGGTGGCCAGTTTACTGTCGGGCGGAACAATGGCGATAAAGCGATCCATCCCCAGCGGCGTAAAATGGAGGTGCCCGGAAAACTCCGGTTCAAACGCAATGCCCATCTCCACCCGCCCCTCACTGACCATCTCAATCACCTGTTCATTGATCACATCGTGGACGGTGACATTGATCCCGGAATAGCGATCGCGAAAGGTTTTCAGTACCGGCGGTAAAACATTCGCAGCAAATGACGGCATGGCGGCAACGGAGACTTTCCCACGCTGTAGGGTAAACCGCTGACGCATCGCCTCCTCGGTGTTTTCCCAGTCGGCGAGCAGCTGTCGCGCCATCGTCAGAAACGTTTCCCCTTCCTGCGTTAGCGTGACTTTGCGGGTCGTTCGCAACAGGAGCGCCCCGCCAAGCGCCTCTTCCAGCCCTTTAATGGCCAGACTCAGTGCGGGCTGCGACATATTCAGCCGGTCACTGGCATGAGCAAAATTAAGAGTGTGAGCTACCGCTAAAAACGCGCGTAACTGTTTGATGCTCATTCTCATTTTTCTTCTCTTTAACCTATTGAATACGTTTAATTAACATTAAATTGATAAAAAAACCAAATGAGTGAGTCACAAATTTAAAATTAACAAATTATTTTTCGCCCCTAATGATGTCGGCAAGGTTAACAGGAGGGGCAAGTGTATGGCTGGACTGGATAAACGGGTTGCCACCTATAAAGAGGCACTGGAAGGACTGACCGACAACATGACGCTGCTGGCGGGCGGGTTTGGTTTATGCGGCATTCCGGAGAACCTGATCGAGGAGGTTCGCCGCCGGGGTGTTCAGGGGTTAACGGTGGTGTCGAATAACTGCGGCGTGGACGGTTTTGGGCTTGGCGTCCTGCTGGACAACCGCCAGGTACGCAAAGTCGTTGCCTCGTATGTTGGTGAAAATGCGCTGTTCGAAAAACAGGTATTGAGCGGCGAGCTGGATGCCGTGCTGACACCGCAAGGCACGCTGGCAGAGCAATTGCGTGCTGGCGGTGCGGGCATTCCCGCCTTCTTTACCGCCACCGGCTACGGTACGCCCGTCGCTGAAGGTAAAGAGGTGCGTGAATTTGACGGTCGTCCTTACATCATGGAACGGGCGATCACCGGTGATTTCGCGTTGGTTAAAGGCTGGAAGGCCGACTGGTACGGGAACGTGATTTACCGCCATACCGCGCAAAACTTCAATCCCTTAATGGCGGCCGCCGGGCGAATCACGGTGGTGGAAGTTGAAGAGATTGTCCCTCCCGGTGAGCTTGATCCCGCCGCCATCCATACCCCCGGTATTTTCGTCAACCGCATTATCCAGGGGCATTTCGAGAAACGTATCGAACAACGCACCCTGCGAGCCCAAGGAGTCTGACCATGTTAACGCGTGAACAAATGGCGATGCGTGTCGCCCGCGAACTGCGCGACGGTTACTACGTTAATCTGGGGATTGGCATCCCTACGCTGGTCGCGAACTACATTCCCGACGGTATGGACGTGATGTTGCAGTCAGAAAACGGTTTGCTGGGTATGGGGGCATTTCCGACCGAAATGGAACTCGACGCCGACATGATCAATGCCGGGAAGCAGACCGTGACGGCCCGCAAAGGGGCGGCGATTTTCGACTCGGCGCAGTCGTTCGCCATGATCCGTGGCGGTCACGTCGATCTGACGGTGCTCGGCGCGTTTGAGGTCGACGTCAACGGCAGCATCGCCTCGTGGATGATCCCCGGCAAGATGGTGAAAGGAATGGGCGGCGCAATGGATTTGGTTGCCGGCGCCGAGAATATCATCGTCGTCATGACCCACGCCTCCAAAAACGGCGAATCCAAATTACTGCCCGCCTGCACCCTGCCGCTGACCGGCGTGGGATGTATCAAACGTGTTCTGACTGACCTGGCGTTGCTCGACATCGCCGATGGCGCGTTCATTCTGCGTGAACGGGCCCCTGGCGTCAGCGTGGAAGAAATCATTGAGAAAACCGCAGGCAAGCTGATCGTTGCGGATCGGGTTCCTGAAATGCACTTTGCCTGAGGAGAACATCATGCAGGACGTCGTTATTGTCGCGGCAACGCGGACACCGATTGGCAGTTTTCATGGCGCACTGGCGCCCCTTTCCGCTGTTGAACTCGGCGCGGCGGTCATTAAGGCCTTGCTGGAGAAAACTGCCGTCTCGCCTGAACTGATTGATGAAGTGATTTTTGGTCAGGTACTCACCACCGGCAGCGGACAAAACCCCGCCAGACAGAGTGCGTTAAACGCCGGTTTACCCGTCACAACCCCCGCCGTGACCGTCAATCTGGTCTGCGGCTCCGGGCTAAAAGCGGTACAGCAGGCGGCGCAAGCGATTCGTTGCGGCGATGCGGAAATCGTCATTGCCGGGGGACAGGAAAGCATGAGCAATGCCCCCTATTTTCTCGACGGCGCCCGCGCCGGATTACGCCTGGGTCACACCAGTCTGAAAGACAGCGTGGTGCATGATGGCTTATGGGACGCCTTCAACGATTACCATATGGGCATTACCGCCGAAAATCTGGCGGAAAGGTTCGCCATTAGCCGGGAGCGCCAGGACGCCTTCGCCCTGCGCTCGCAGAAACAGGCGGCCGCCGCGATGGAATCCGGGCGCTTTGTCGCGGAAATCACCCCGGTGAGCGTTCCGCAGGGCAAAAAACCGCCGCGTCTGGTCACTGCCGATGAACAACCAAGACCGGACACCGCCGCCGAAAAACTGGCACAGCTCAAACCGGCGTTTCGCCCGGGAACCGGCACCGTCACGGCGGGAAATGCCTCTTCTCTCAACGACGGCGCGGCGGCGGTGATGGTGATGAGCGCACGTAAAGCACAAGCGCTGAATCTGCCGGTTCTCGCACGCATCTCCGGTTATGCGGTTTCCGGCGTTGACCCGTCAATCATGGGGATCGGTCCGGTGAATGCCAGTATTGAGTGCTTGTCCCGTGCGGGCTGGGCGCTTAATGACGTTGACCTTATTGAAGCCAATGAAGCCTTTGCCGCCCAGGCACTGGCGGTCGGCGATTCGCTGCAATGGGACAGTGACAAGGTCAACGTCAACGGCGGCGCGATTGCGCTGGGCCATCCTATCGGCGCATCCGGCTGCCGTATTCTGGTGACGTTGCTGCACGAAATGGCGCGCCGTGATGTTGCTAAAGGGCTGGCGACGCTGTGCGTCGGCGGCGGCCAGGGCGTGGCGCTGGCGGTGGAACGCGCAACGGGGGCCCATCATGCAAAGTAACCACTTCGCCGTCCTCGGGGCGGGATTGATGGGCGTCGGGATTGCCACCCACTTTGCCCGTTATGGGCATGAAGTCTGGCTGTTTGATACCGATAGCACCAGAATTGCCGAAATTAGCGCCGTTGCAGGATCAATTCTTGATGAGCTGATCGCCACCGGGCAGTTTTCGCCCGAGCATAAAACGGCGGTGATTCGCCGACTGAAAGGCACCACTACGCTGCAGGATGTTGCCTCCTCGCAGGTTCTGGTAGAGGCCATTCCTGAGCGGCTCGAGCTTAAACATGCGCTGTATGCACAGCTGGAAGCGTGCATCGGTCCCGACACGGTGATCGCCAGCAATACCAGCGGTTTGCCGCCGGACGCGCTGGCCGCGCCCCTGAAGCACCCTGAGCGCTTGCTGATTGCCCATTTCTGGCATCCTCCCCACTTTATCCCGCTGGTCGAAATTGTGCCCGGCACCGCCACCCGGCCTGAGCTGACGGGCTGGCTGCAACATCTCCTGCTCGACATGCAGCTGGAAGCGGTGGTGCTCGATCGCGCTGCGCCTGGGTTTGTCGGTAATCGTCTGCAATTCGCCCTGCTGCGTGAAGCACTGCATATCGTGAAGAGTGGGATCGCCAGCGCAGAAGTGGTTGATCAGGTGATGCGCGCGTCGTTAGGTCGCCGTTACGCCATGGTGGGACCGCTCGAGGCCGCAGACATGACCGGTCTTGCCACGGTGCAGGATATCTGTCGGCATCTGCTGCCTGAACTGGCAACCGGCAGCGACATGCTGTCGCTGGTCACGGAAAAAGTGGCACGTGGTGAGACTGGCCTACGCAGCGGTCAGGGATTTTATCGTTGGGATGACGCCCGTAAGGAGTACATCCAACAGCGTCGGGAGCATCAACTGCGCTTTGCCTTAAAGCCGTAACTTCTCTTTCTGTACCCCACTATAACAATGATACTGAGGAGTCTTGATGAGTGTGTTAATCGCCCTGGCCGCGTTAGGCCTGCTAATGCTGGCAGCCTATCGTGGATACAGCGTCATCCTGTTTGCCCCCATCGCGGCATTAGGCGCTGTTCTGTTGACGGATCCGAGCGCCGTTGGCCCGACCTTTACCGGTTTATTCATGGAGAAAATGGTCGGCTTTGTAAAACTCTACTTCCCCGTCTTCTTACTGGGCGCCGTGTTTGGCAAGTTGATCGAACTGTCTGGTTTTTCCCGCTCGATTGTCGCCGCGGCAATCAACATTCTGGGCCGGCGCCACGCCATTCCGGTGATTGTGCTGGTCTGCGCGCTGCTGACCTACGGCGGGGTGTCACTCTTTGTGGTAGCGTTTGCGGTGTATCCGTTTGCCGCAGAACTGTTCAGACAAAGCAATATTCCTAAACGCCTGATCCCGGCAACGGTGGCGCTGGGGGCGTTTTCCTTCACGATGGATGCCCTGCCGGGAACGCCGCAGATCCAGAACATTATCCCGACCAGCTTTTTTGGCACCAATGCCTGGGCGGCGCCCTGGCTCGGATTAATTGGCTCGCTGTTTATCATCTGCGTCGGGCTTTTTTATCTGGAACGCCAGCGTCGCAAAGCGCAGGCGAAAAACGAAGGGTACGGTAGCAACCTGCTCAATGAGCCGGAAACGCCGGATAATATTAATCTGCCGAACCCGATCATTGCGATTTCGCCACTGATTCTGGTGGGGGTGTTTAACCTGTTGTTTACCCGCTGGATCCCGCAGTGGTACGGTGCGACGCATCAGCTGGAACTGCCTGGCCTTGCCAAGCCGATCACCACTGAAGTGGGCAAAATCACCGCTATTTGGGCCGTTGAAGCGGCGCTGATTTCCGGGATCATCCTGGTGGTGGTGTTCGGTTATCGCAATATTCATGGCCGCATGGCGGAAGGCAGTAAAACCGCGGTTGGCGGCGCCATTCTGGCGGCAATGAATACGGCATCAGAATACGGTTTCGGTGCTGTTATCGCCGCCCTGCCAGGTTTTCTGGTGTTGTCGAAAGCGCTGGCGGCGATTCCCGATCCGCTACTCAACGAAGCCATTAGCGTCACCACGCTTGCCGGGATCACCGGCTCGGCATCGGGTGGGATGAGTATCGCCCTGGCCGCGATGTCCGACACCTTTATTGCGGCGGCGAACGCGGCGAACATTCCGCTGGAAGTGCTACACCGCGTGGCCTCAATGGCCAGTGGCGGTATGGACACGCTGCCGCACAACGGGGCGGTGATTACGCTGCTGGCGATCACCGGATTGAGTCATCGTCAGGCTTACGGCGGGATTTTTGCCATCACCGTGATTAAAAGTCTGGCCGTACTGTTTGTTATCGGCGTCTTTTACGCCACCGGCATTGTCTGAGGAGAATCATGATGAATTTACACGGTAAAACCGCTCTGGTTACCGGTTCCACCAGCGGTATTGGTTTAGGGATTGCGCAGGTGCTCGCAAAAGCAGGCGCTAACATTATTCTTAATGGTTTTGGCGATATTGAGGCGGCAAAAGATCGCGTGGCGCAATACGGCACCACGCCGGGCTATCATGGCGCCGATCTCAGTGATGAAACACAAATCGCCGACATGATGCGCTACGCGCAAAGCGAGTTTGGCGGCGTGGATATTCTCATCAACAACGCCGGGATCCAGCATGTTTCCCCTGTCGAGACCTTTCCGGTGGAGAAATGGAACGCCATCATTGCGATTAATCTCTCGTCCGTGTTCCACACCACGCGACTGGCGCTGCCGGGGATGCGCGAGCGTAACTGGGGACGGATCATTAATATTGCCTCGGTGCATGGACTGGTGGCGTCGAAAGAGAAATCCGCCTATGTCGCGGCAAAACACGGGGTGGTGGGACTGACCAAAACCACCGCGCTGGAAACAGCGCAAAGCGGCGTCACCTGTAACGCGCTCTGTCCTGGCTGGGTGTTGACGCCGTTAGTGCAGCAGCAAATCGACAAACGGATTGCCGACGGCGCAGCGCCGGAAAGCGCCCGCGATGCGCTGCTCGCAGAAAAACAGCCTTCCCGTGAGTTTGTCACCCCAGAACAGCTTGGCGAGCTGACGCTCTTTTTATGTTCCGAAGGGGCAGCCCAGGTGCGCGGCGTGGCGTGGAATATGGATGGTGGCTGGGTCGCACAGTAAATCTTGTTACCTTTACCGGCCTGGGCGATCGCAGGCCGGTAAGCGCAACGGGGTCAGTTACGGTGTTAACTGTAACTGATAATCAAGGGTAATTTCTGCCTTCAATACCTGAGATACCGGGCACCCGGCCTTCGCTTTCTGGATAATCCCGTCAAAGGTCGACGCATCAATACCGGGCACCACCACCACGCTGTTGAGCGCAATTTTGGTGATCGCAAAACCAGCATCCACTTTATCCAGTGAGACATCTGCCGTGGTATCGATTGAGGTTGGCGTAAACCCGGCCTCTCCCAGCATCAACGAAAGTGCCATCGAGAAACAGGCCGCATGCGCGGCGCCAATCAGCTCTTCCGGGTTGGTGCCTTTAACGCCTTCAAAGCGTGTGTTAAACCCGTAAGGCTGCTGGTTCAGCACGCCGCTTTCGGTTGAAACGGTGCCTTTTCCGCGTTTGATGTCGCCTTCCCAGTGTGCCTGACCTTTCTTATGGATTGTCATTGCTACTCTCCTTAATTGTCGTCGGGATAACAAGTATAGGACGCCTGTACGCAAAGCGGATAGATAAGAGAACGTTCTGAATTACCGCTTAAACATTGACCTTTCAGATAAAATAGTCGACCATCCAGTAAGCCGTTTTCGCTGAGAACGGCGTTCTATGGGGTTGTATTTCGTCCGACATCGCGCGGGCTCATCCTTGAAACCATTAGCAGGATTAAGGAGTTAGAATGAAATCGAACCGTCAGGCCCGTCATATTCTTGGACAGGACCACAAAATCTCCAATCAACGTAAAACCGTGACCGAAGGCGACAAAACCAGCGTGGTCAACAATCCAACCGGAAGAAAACGCCGCGCTGACAGCAACTAGTCCCCGCCTGTGTTGATATGACGACAAACACCATTGCCACCGCAATGGTGTTTTTGCTTATAAAACCCCTCTATCCATACACAATGCTTTATAATCTGTGCCCGATTCCCTGGCGGCAAGGCAACATATGAAGATAAACGACAATGCCAGGGTCGGTAATTCAAAAAAGAGTGAGTGACATGGACATCAAAACCAAGAAACCGCGTTCCCTTTACATCCCCTACGCTGGCCCTGTACTGCTTGAATTTCCTCTCCTGAACAAAGGCAGCGCATTCAGTGCGGAAGAGCGTCGTAACTTCAACCTGCTGGGGTTACTACCGGAAGTCGTCGAAACGATTGAAGAACAGGCCGAACGCGCCTGGATCCAGTACCAGGGATTCAAAGCTGAAATCGACAAACACATTTACCTGCGCAACATTCAGGATACCAACGAAACCCTGTTCTACCGACTGGTGCATAACCATCTCGATGAGATGATGCCGGTCATCTACACCCCAACGGTCGGTGCCGCCTGTGAGCGTTTCTCTGAGATCTATCGTCGTTCGCGCGGCGTGTTTATCTCTTACCAGAACCGCCACAACATGGACGATATCCTGCAAAACGTCCCGAATCACAATATCAAAGTGATCGTGGTCACTGACGGTGAGCGTATTCTGGGTCTGGGCGACCAGGGAATTGGCGGTATGGGTATTCCCATCGGTAAATTGTCGCTGTACACCGCCTGTGGCGGGATCAGTCCGGCGTACACCCTCCCGGTGGTGCTGGATGTCGGCACCAATAACCAGCAACTGCTGAACGATCCGCTCTACATGGGCTGGCGTAACCCGCGTATCACCGACGATGAGTACTATGAATTTGTCGATGACTTCATCCAGGCGGTGAAGCAACGCTGGCCGGACGTGCTGTTGCAGTTCGAAGATTTTGCCCAGAAAAACGCGATGCCGTTACTCAACCGCTATCGTGATGAAATTTGCTCTTTCAACGATGATATCCAGGGGACTGCTGCGGTCACCGTCGGCACGCTCATTGCGGCCAGCCATGCTGCGGGTAGCCAGTTAAGTGAGCAAAAAATCGTCTTCCTCGGTGCCGGTTCCGCAGGTTGTGGGATTGCCGAGCAGATAGTTGCGCAGATCCAGCGCGAAGGATTGAGCGAAGAAGCCGCTCGCCAGCGCGTGTTTATGGTGGATCGCTTTGGTCTGTTAACCGACCAGATGCCTAACCTGCTGCCATTCCAGACCAAACTGGTGCAAAAACGTGAAAATCTGCACCAGTGGGATACGCAAAACGACGTGCTCTCCCTGCTTGATGTGGTGAGAAATGTGAAGCCGGATATTTTGATCGGCGTTTCCGGTCAGACGGGGCTGTTTACCGAAGAGATCATTCGCGAGATGCACAAGCATTGTCCGCGTCCGATCGTGATGCCGTTGTCTAACCCGACCTCTCGCGTGGAAGCCACACCGCAGGACATCATCGCCTGGACGGAAGGTAGCGCGTTGGTGGCGACGGGCAGTCCGTTCGCCCCGGTGGTGTGGAAAGATAAAACCTATCCTATCGCCCAGTGTAATAACGCCTATATCTTCCCGGGTATCGGTCTGGGCGTGATCGCCGCAGGCGCGTCACGTATTACCGACGAGATGCTGATGTCGGCCAGTGAAACGTTAGCGAAATATTCGCCGATGGTACTCAACGGTGAAGGACTGGTTTTACCGGAGTTGAAAGATATCCAGGCTGTGTCGCGCGCCATTGCGTTTGCCGTCGGCAAAATGGCCCAGCAACAGGGTGTCGCGGTGAAAACCTCCGCCGAGGCGCTGCAACAGGCTATCGACGATAACTTCTGGCAGGCGGAATATCGCGATTACCGCCGTACGTCCATCTAACTACCCCTATAGCCCGGCGGCGCAATGCTTGCCGGGTTATTCTCCCGCCGATGTTTACAGTGGCGAAATTCCCTCTTTGTGCTTACACTTTCACCACCCATTAACATTCGGAAAATAAAAGGAGGATACTTATGCTGTACTGTGAACGTTTCATCGCTTCACATACATTAGGCGATCGTCAGTGCTCAAGCGTTATCGATATCGTGCTGCGATAACTTCGGCTTGAGCGAAGCGACTTTCTCTTTCCCCTTCTCTCGGGCTTACCGGGTTATCGTCAGCGATGTTTGACGAGGCGTTTTCACGCCTGTAACTCTTGAGTAAGCAGCAATGAGCACTTTATTAACCGCACAATCTTTACACGTTGATACGGCGTTTGGCCCGATATTCTGTGATCTCACCTTTACGCTGAAAAAAGGCGATCGTATAGGGCTTATCGGCGACAACGGCTGTGGCAAAAGCACACTGCTAAAAATTCTCGACGGCAGCGAAACGCCAACCTCAGGCACTGTTGCTCTGGCCAGTCACTGTCATCTCGCCCGTGTTGAACAACATTTGCCGTCTGACATTCTCTCGTTACCCCTGCGGGAAGCGCTGTTGGCGCAGCTGCCGGAACGCGAGCGCCTCAGCCAGCAATGGCAGGCGGAGTCATTACTCGCGGAAATGGGTTTTACTGCAGAGGAGTTGTCACTGTCAGCGCAAGTGCTGAGTGGCGGACAGCATACGCGTCTGTTACTGGCCCGCGCGTTGATGCACCGTCCTGACCTGCTGTTACTGGACGAACCTGGCAACCACTTGGATCTCCCTACCTTATTGTGGCTGGAGCAGTTCTTACAACGCTGGTCAGGCAGTTTCGTGGTGGTCTCGCATGATCCTAATCTGTTGGATGCGGTCACTAACGGCACCTGGATCCTGCGCGATCGTCGCCTGCACGCGTTCGCGCTGCCCTGTAGCGCGGCGAGACAAGCATTAGCGGACGCGGATGTCAGTGATGCGCTGCGCCACAAAGCAGAGCAAAAAGAGATCGACAGAGTCACCGCCAGCGCCAAACGGCTGGCGAACTGGGGACGGGTTTATGACAACGAAGATTTGTCCCGCAAAGCGAAGCAGATGGAAAAACAGGTTTCCCGTCTGAAAGCCGTGCAGACAGACGTCACGGCAGGAAGTCAGTGGTCACTAACATTACAGGGTGATAGCGTCCGCGCTGATCGCCTGCTGGAGATGAACGACCTGTCCGTGTCACCGGCGGCGGAAACCCCAGTGCTGTTTTCTGTTCCGGGGGCGCGGCTAAAAAGCGGTGACCGGGTGGCGATTGTCGGGCGTAACGGCTGCGGAAAATCATCGCTGCTCCGGCTTCTCTGGCAGCAGTTTCAGTCTCAGCAGGACAATGCGAATGTGTCTCTGCACCCTCGCGTCTCACTGGGCTATTACGATCAAACGCTACAGCAGCTCGCAGATAATGATTCGTTGTTTGATGCGCTTGAACCGTTTGCCCCACAGCCAGACGTACGCAAGATGGCGCTAATTGGCGCGGGGTTTCCCTGGAACCGTCATCAGCAGCAGGTCAAAACGTTAAGCGGCGGCGAGCGCTCACGGTTATTGTTTGTGGGATTGTCGCTGGCGCGGTTTAGCCTGCTGATGCTTGACGAGCCGACTAACCATCTGGATATGGATGGGAAAGAGGCGCTGGCGCAAACCCTGCAAACCTTCAGCGGCGGCGTATTGCTGGTGAGTCATGACCGACAGTTGATCAGCCAAAGCTGTAACCGCTTCTGGTTTATTGAACGGGGTGTGTTGAGCGAATGGCACGATCTCGAGGCGATCAACTCGCGGATTCGGGAAACGGCTGTTACGTGGCCAACGGCGACTATCACGGCTCAGGCATCGGCGAATCCCCTCCCGGATGACAGCGATAGCCTGCTGGAAAAGCTGTTGCTGCTGGAACAGCAATTAGCGAATGACCTGGCGCGTAAGCCAAAGCATCAGAAGCCACATTTGCAGGCGCAATGGCGTCAGGAAATCGACGCGCTGATTTTGCGGCTAGAATAAGCATGACATCAGGGCACCGGCCAGGTGCCCTTTCTTACCTGTCTCGTCAAGCTATTAATATTAGTATTTATTATGCTTTGACAGGCCCGTTGGCGGTAAAAACAGGCCAGAACAGGGAAATAATCGTGCTTCACACTTGCATATATCATCAGAAAAATTAATCCTTACGAGGTAGAGGATAATAAGACTCACTCGCTTTACTCGCTATGCAGTTCACCATCATGATAAGGAGAAGACTATGAAGGCTGCTGTTGTCACTAAAGATCATCAGGTTGATATCACTGAGAAAACGCTACGCTCGCTGCAACACGGTGAAGCGCTTCTGAAAATGGAGTGCTGTGGTGTGTGTCATACCGATCTCCATGTTAAAAACGGCGATTTTGGCGACAAAACCGGCGTCATTCTGGGACATGAAGGCATTGGCGTTGTCACTGCCGTTGGGCCAGGCGTGACCTCCCTTAAGCCAGGCGATCGCGCAAGCGTGGCATGGTTCTTTGAAGGATGTGGTCACTGTGAATACTGTAACAGCGGCAACGAGACGCTGTGCCGGAGCGTCAAAAACGCAGGTTACAGCGTTGATGGCGGTATGGCTGAAGAGTGCATCGTGGTAGCGGATTATGCGGTGAAAGTGCCGGATGGTCTGGAATCCGCCGCAGCAAGCAGCATTACCTGTGCGGGCGTCACCACCTATAAAGCCGTGAAAATCTCGAAGATCAAACCCGGTCAGTGGATTGCTATCTACGGACTTGGCGGTCTGGGCAACCTGGCGCTGCAGTATGCGAAAAACGTCTTTAACGCCAAAGTGATTGCCATCGACGTGAACGACGAACAGCTGAAACTCGCCAAAGAAATGGGTGCCGATCTGGTCATCAATTCACGCACTGATGATGCGGCGAAAATCGTGCAGGAGAAAACGGGCGGCGCACACGCAGCGGTGGTGACTGCCGTTGCGAAAGCGGCGTTTAACTCTGCCGTCGATGCTGTCCGTGCTGGCGGTCGTGTGGTTGCCGTTGGCCTGCCGCCGGAAGCCATGAGTCTGGATATTCCACGCCTGGTGCTGGACGGTATTCAGGTGGTCGGTTCGCTGGTGGGTACGCGTCAGGATCTGACCGAAGCGTTCCAGTTTGCCGCAGAAGGCAAAGTGGTGCCTAAAGTGGCCCTGCGTCCGCTCGGCGACATCAACGCTATCTTTAAAGAGATGGAACAAGGCCAGATTCGTGGCCGTATGGTGATTGATTTCCGCCGTTAATCGGTAAACGGCGACGGCTTTATTGCTCGTCGCCGTTTGTTTTGCGAAGCGCTTTCCACAAACCTCCTCTCCTGCTTCCTCTTTAAACGAGTTCCCCACAAAATTTCGACAATCGTAGCGAATGTTGTTGCGTCACACGGAACAATAATGATAGCGTTCCTCCTGAAGGAACAAGGATGATTTGGATGATCATGAGCTTCAGACACAAGGGATTGCGTGACTTGTTTCTTCATGGGCGTACGTCAGGCGTTCTGGCAACGCAGGTAAAACGATTGCGTCACCGTCTCGCTGTTATTGATGCCGCCTGCCATATTAACGATATCGACATGCCTGGCTACAGGCTGCACCCGTTGAGCGGCGATCGTGATGGCGTTTGGGCGATATCGGTCTCGGGGAACTGGCGAATAACCTTTGAGTTCGTCAATGGCGATGCATACATACTGGATTACGAGGACTATCACGCATGAAAATGGCAAATCATCCCCGCCCGGGGGAGATTATCCAGGAGGCGCTGAACGAACTTAACGTCAGTCTGCGCGAATTTGCCAGAGCAATGGACATTGCTCCCTCTACAGCAAGCCGGTTGCTAACCGGAAAAGCGGCGCTAACCCCAGAAATGGCGATTAAGCTCTCCGTGGTGATCGGCAGTTCACCGCAAATGTGGCTGAATCTGCAAACCGCCTGGAGTCTGACAGAAGCCGAAAAAACCGTTGATATTTCAAGGCTACGCCATCTGGCAACGCAATAACTCATCTGATGAAAAAAATGGCGCCTTTTTCAGCGCCATTTTTATTGTACAGAGTCAAAAGAGATTATAACCCTTCTTCACTCTCTTTTTTGGCTTCGGCTTTCTCGACGTCGCGATACCAGCGCGGATGGTGTTTCTTCGCCCAGCGACGGCTGACTTTCCCTTCGACCATGCCTTTGATCGAACCTTTCACCCAGAATGCCATATACATATGGATGAGGATGGCGTGCATCAGAATAATGCCCGCTGCCGCATGGATCAGCAGGCTGTAACGCACTACCTGCATCGGGAAGAACTGCGCAAAGTACGGACGCCAGATGATGACGCCGGTGACCAGCAGAACGAAAATCATGCTCATGATCGACCAGAACATCATTTTCTGCCCGGCGTTGTACTTACCCACGTCCGCCACTTTGTGTTCATTGCCCTTCAGCACTTCCACAATATTTTTCAGCCACGGAATGTCTTTCTTATCCGGGATGTTGTGTTGTACAAAACGAAAGAACATAAACATCAGCGCAACGAAGATCGCGATGCCGAAGAACGGGTGCAGAATGCGCCCCATCTGCGGCGTACCGAAGGTTTGCGTCAGCCATTGCAGCGTCGGGAAGAAAAACGAAATTCCCGACAGCGCCACCAGGAAGAAACAGATCACCACCGTCCAGTGACAGGCGCGGTCGATAAATTTCGTGCGCACTATCATTTTTGACTTACTCATGATGATCCTCCTCTTCGTCGTCCACTTCTTTGTTCGGGCCGATACCAATGTAGTGGTAAATCAGTCCGGCGAAAGTGGCGATAAACCCAGCTGCCGCCAACGGCTTCAACGCCCCTTTCCACAGGTTGATTGAGGTGTCGACTTTCGGGTCCTTCGGCAAACCGTGATACAACTCTGGCTGGTTAGCATGATGCAGTACATACATCACGTGAGTCCCACCCACACCCTGTGGGTTATAAACACCGGCATGTTCATACCCGCGTGCTTTGAGTTTTTCCACGCGCTGCTCGGCCATTTCCAGCATCTCTTGCTTAGTGCCGAAATGAATCGCCCCCGTCGGGCACGTTTTCACGCACGCTGGCTCCTGGCCGACACTGACGCGATCGACGCAGAGCGTACATTTGTAGACGCGGTTATCCTCTTTATTGAGGCGCGGTACATTAAACGGACACCCGGCAATGCAGTAGCCACAGCCAATGCAGTGTTCAGACTGAAAATCGACAATCCCGTTAGCGTACTGGATGATTGCCCCGGCAGACGGGCACGCCTTCAGGCAGCCCGGATCTTCACAGTGCATACAGCCGTCTTTACGGATCAACCACTCCAGCTTGCCGTTTTGCTCGGTTTCGCTAAAGCGCATCACCGTCCAGGATTTCGCGCTCAGATCGGCAGGGTTGTCATACACCCCCACACAATGCCCAACCTCATCGCGAATGTCGTTCCACTCCGAGCATGCCACCTGGCAGGCTTTACAGCCTATGCAGGTGGAAACGTCGATCAGTTTGGCGACCTCAGCCTTGTAATCACGCGCCTGGGGAGGCGGCGTGATGGCGTTTGTTGCGGACCGTTTGATGATGTCCTGCGTTTCCAAAGACATATGTTCGCCTCCCTTACGCCTTCTCGATGTTAACTAAAAACGCTTTGTATTCCGGCGTTTGCGAGTTTGCATCACCGACGTTCGGCGTCAGAGTGTTGGCGATATAGCCTTTACGTGCGACCCCTTCAAAGCCCCAGTGAATCGGGATCCCCACCGTTTCGACCTGCTGACCGTTAACCTGCAAGGTGCGCAGACGGCGTGTGACCACCGCAACGGCACGAATAAATCCGCGCTGGCTGCTGACTTTCACATAGTCGCCGTTGGCGATACCTTTCGCGGTGGCCAGGGTTTCGCTGATTTCCACAAACTGCTCTGGCTGGGCGATCGCATTCAGCAATGCATGCTTGGTCCAGGTGTGGAAGTGCTCCGTCAGACGGTAGGTGGTACCGACATACGGGAACTTATCCTTTTTACCCAGGCGCAAGGCATCTTCTTCATACAAGCGCACCGCCGGATTGGAAATCACGTTTGGATGCAGCGGGTTGGTTCCCAGCGGCGTTTCAACCGGCTCGTAGTGTTCCGGGAACGGCCCTTCCGCCATTTTATCAATGGCGAACAGACGCCCCAGCCCTTCCGGCTGCATGATAAACGGCCCGGTTGCGCTGCCCGGCGGGGCAGTGTTGAAGTCCGGAATATCGTTACCCGTCCATTTCGCACCGTTCCACTGGATCAGCATCCGCTTCGGATCCCACGGTTTACCCTGCGGATCGGCGGAAGCGCGGTTATACAGTACGCGGCGGTTCAATGGCCACGCCCACGCCCAGCCCAACGTGTTACCCAGACCTGAAGGATCGGCGTTGTCACGGTTGGCCATTTGGTTGCCCTGCTCCGTCCAGCTACCGGTATAAATCCAGCAGGAGGAGGCCGTAGTACCGTCATCGCGCAACTGAGCGAAACTGCTCAGTAACTGGCCTTTCTTCGCAATCAGCACACCGTTGGCGTCATAGAGATCGGCCAGCGCATAGCCGTTGTTTTCTTTGGCGACCTCTTCGGATTCCGGATGGTCGGGCTGCTTGTAGTTCCAGCTCATTTTCAGCAGCGGCTCTACGCCTTTACCGCCTTCATTGCGATAGAGATCGCGCAGACGATGGTAAATCCCGGCCAGAATTTCGCCGTCATTGCGGGCTTCGCCTGGCGCATTCTGGCCTTTCCAGTGCCACTGCAGCCAGCGACCGGAGTTAGCAATCGAGCCATCTTCTTCCGCAAAACAGGTGGACGGCAGGCGGAACACTTCGGTCTGAATCGACGCCGGGTCGACATCGTTTGACTCGCCGTGGTTCTGCCAGAACGTAGACGTTTCTGTCACCAGCGGATCGATAACGACCATGTACTTCAACTTACTCAGGGACTGCACCACTTTGTTTTTGTCCGGGAAGGACGCCACCGGGTTGAAGCCCTGACAGATATAGCCGGTCACTTTACCGCTATCCATCATGTTGAAGTATTTAATGACGTCGTAGGACTGATCCCATTTCGGCAGCCACTCAAATCCCCAGTCATTCTCTTTCTGCGCCGCGTCGCCGTAGAACGATTTCATCAGGCTGACAAAGAACTTAGGATAGTTGCCCCAGTAGTTCACCTGGTCGGCCAGCGTTGCTTTCGGCGTATTGGCCTGCAGATAGGTTTGCAGATCGGTCTGTTTCTCTGACGGCAGCGTCAGATAACCGCTCAGACTGGTAGAAAGAAGACCTAAATCCGTTAAGCCCTGAATGTTGGAGTGACCACGCAAGGCGTTCACGCCGCCGCCGGCCATGCCCATGTTGCCGAGCAGCAACTGGATCATCGCCATCGTACGAATGTTCTGCGCCCCGACGGTGTGTTGCGTCCACCCCAATGCATAGAGGAAGGTGGTCGTACGATCGGCCGCGCTGGTGGAGGCTAACACTTCACACACTTTCAGGAAGTCGGCTTTTGGCGTACCGCAGATGTTTTCCACCACATCCGGCGTATAGCGGGAAACGTGATGTTTCAGCAAGTTCCACACGCAGCGCGGGTGACTTAGCGTGTCATCGCGTTTTGCATAGCCGTTTTCATCGAACTGATAGTTCCATGAGGACTTATCATACTGACGTTTTTTCGCGTCATAGCCGCTAAACAGGCCGTCGTCGAAAGCAAAATCATCCCGTACCAGCAGGCTGGCATTGGTGTAATGCTTCACGTACTCCGCGTTGATTTTCTGATTTTCGATCAGGTACAGCAGAACGCCAGACAGGAACGTAATGTCCGTACCGGAACGGATCGGCGCATAGATATCCGCAACCGACGCTGTACGCGTAAAGCGAGGATCGACGACAATCAATGTCGCATCATTATTATTCTTCGCTTCCATCGCCCAGCGGAATCCCACCGGATGTGCTTCAGCGGCGTTACCGCCCATCACCATTACGACATTGGCGTTTTTGATATCAACCCAGTGGTTGGTCATCGCACCGCGACCAAATGTTGGAGCAAGACTTGCTACCGTTGGTCCGTGTCAGACGCGTGCCTGGTTGTCGACTGCCAGCATGCCGAGCGAGCGCACAAATTTTTGCGTCAGCATACCGGTTTCATTACTTGCCGCAGAAGCGCAAAGCATCCCGGTAGACAGCCAGCGGTTGACGGTGACGCCCTGCTCGTTCTTTTCAATAAAGTTGGCGTCACGGTCAGCTTTCATCAGTTTTGCGATACGGGAGAATGCTTCATCCCAACTGATACGCTGCCATTTGTCTGAACCCGGCGCGCGATATTGTGGATAACGCAGGCGGTTTTCACTGTGAACATAGTCCAGCAGACCCGCGCCTTTAGGGCATAACGCCCCACGGCTTACCGGATGGTCCGGGTCCCCTTCAATATGGTAAATCGCTTCCTTCGCGTTTTTGGCTCCATCTCCGAGGCTATACATTAATAGCCCGCATCCCACGGAACAGTATGTGCAGGAGTTTCGGATCTCTTTGGCGCGCAGCAGTTTGTAATTACGCGCCTGAGCCAGTGCAGACTTGGGGGCGAATCCAAGCGCTGCGACTGTTGTTCCTGCCATACCGCCCGCGCAGATTTTAAAAAATTGTCTGCGGCTGACGTCCATTGCTTTCCTCTTTTTTACAGGGATGTAACTTCGCGACGAAACTAACAGCTATGACCATATCTTTTTTGCGTCAAATCAATAACGAATCGGTTCCGCTACTAAATAGTGCCGTTTGCCGAACATTTATACCCACAAAGAAGTATTGGGCTGGACGATTTATTAACGCCCGACAGTTTAAAAGTGCTATAAATTTCAGCTTCTTTAATGAATAGGAACGAGGACAGACGAACAGAATGACGAGAAAAAAAGCAACGCTAATTGGACTGATTGCCATCGTGCTCTGGAGCACCATGGTGGGGTTGATTCGTGGCGTGAGTGAAGGACTTGGACCGGTGGGCGGCGCGGCAATGATCTATTCATTAAGCGGACTGTTGCTTATTTTTACGGTTGGCTTTCCTAATATTCGTCACTTTCCTGTTCGTTATTTAATCGCTGGCAGTTTCCTTTTCGTTACTTACGAAATATGCCTGGCGCTGTCGCTGGGTTATGCGGTGACGCGACATCAGGCTATTGAGGTCGGCATGGTCAACTATTTATGGCCCAGCCTGACGATTCTTTTTGCCATATTGTTTAATGGACAAAAAACAACCTGGCTGGTCATTCCTGGATTAATTGTGGCGTTGACCGGTGTCTGTTGGGTATTAGGCGGTGAAAATGGACTCAATCCTGGTGAAATAATCAGCAACATTGCCACCAACCCATTAAGCTATTTTCTCGCCTTTCTGGGCGCATTTATCTGGGCGACATATTGTACAGTCACCAACAAATATGCCCGGGGATTTAACGGAATCACTGTCTTTGTTTTGCTCACTGCCGCAAGTTTATGGGTCTACTATTTACTGACGCCACAGCCTGAAATGCATTTCACCCTTCCCGTCACCATCAAGTTATTTTCGGCGGCATTAACGTTAGGTTTTGCTTACGCGGCGTGGAATGTTGGAATTTTGCACGGAAATGTCACTATCATGGCCGTGGGTTCTTATTTCACCCCCGTGATGTCGTCTGCGCTGGCTGCGGTTCTTTTAAGCGCCCCCCTTTCATTTTCGTTCTGGCAAGGCGCTATTATGGTGTGTGTCGGTTCACTGCTCTGCTGGCTGGCAACACGCCGTGCCTGACGCCAAATATCGGGTCTTAATATCGTCCACTGGATGAAAAACGACCCGACTGCCTATTTCCTGTTACAAATTCTTATCTGACAGTTATTACGTGGATATCCCACACGTAGAAAATTCTTATTTGCTTTTTCACCGTTTTATTGCCATACCGTTAATACCATACCGGCTGCTCATTTTGGCGTCACATGAACAAATTGTATGCAACCATTTTCTTTTGTGTTAAATATGTTATCAATATGATTATATTTTGATAACACTCAGCATTTTATGCTCAAAGGAAACTGTATTCATGCATATAGTTAGTAAGGGCAACTAACGAATATCAAACAATAAATACAGATATAGTCCCTCTCGTAAATATATCTATGCAGTAAGTTCCTAATTTAAACTAAATTTCTCAGCTCTATTATGTAGATCTGGATCACATAACTGTAAATATTCAGTAATATTATGAAACTTATTATTGAACTTATACCACTGCGTAATTTAAAAATGGTCTGCCATTGACTGACGGGTTCGTTTAGAAATGGTTTAGGAAACACACTAAGAAAATTATAAGGATTATTGAGCATGAAACTTAAATTAGTTGCAGTGGCAGTGACTACCCTGTTGGCAGCAGGTGCTGTAAACGCAGCAGAGATATATAACAAAGACGGCAACAAACTGGATCTGTACGGTAAAGTACACGCTCAGCATTATTTCTCTGATGACACCAAGAGTGATGGCGACAAAACCTACGCTCGTATGGGCTTCAAAGGCGAAACGCAGATCAATGACCAACTGGTTGGTTTTGGTCAGTGGGAATATGAATTTAAAGGCAACCGTACTGAAGATCAGGGTTCCGAAGGCGACAAAACTCGTCTGGCATTCGCTGGTCTGAAATTCGCAGAATACGGTTCTTTCGACTACGGCCGTAACTACGGCGTAGCGTACGACATCGGCGCATGGACCGACGTTCTGCCTGAGTTCGGTGGTGATACCTGGACCCAGACTGACGTGTTCATGACCAGCCGTACTACTGGCGTTGCAACCTATCGTAACACCGACTTCTTTGGTCTGGTTGAAGGTCTGAACTTCGCCGCTCAGTACCAGGGCAAAAACGACCGTAGCAACGTTAAAGAAGCTAACGGCGACGGTTTTGGTCTGTCTACCACTTATGAGTACGAAGGCTTCGGCATCGGTGCGACCTATGCTAAATCTGACCGTACCGACCGTCAGAACAAGAGCACTAACGGCGTGTTCACCGCTGACGGCGACAACGCTGAAGTATGGGCTGCTGGTCTGAAATACGATGCGAACAACATCTACCTGGCAACCACCTACTCCGAAACCCGTAACATGACCACCTATGGTTCAAATGTTAACGGTATCGCGGATAAAGCGCAGAACTTTGAAGCGGTTGCTCAGTACCAGTTCGACTTCGGTCTGCGTCCGTCCATCGCTTACCTGAAATCCAAAGGTAAAGACATCGGCGGTTTCGGCGACCAGGATCTGGTTGAATACGTTGACCTGGGCGCGACCTACTACTTCAACAAAAACATGTCTACCTTCGTTGATTACAAAATCAACCTGCTGGATGACAACAACTTCACTCAGATTGCTGGCGTAAGCACTGACAACGTTGTGGCTGTAGGCCTGACCTACCAGTTCTAATTTTGTTGTAGCCTGAAATCAAAGCCAGCCCATGATGGGCTGGCTTTTTCTCTTGATCCAGACTCGGTCATAAGGAGTATGCCGTGCAGACGTTCACAGGTCGTTGTCTTTGCGGACAAAGTCATTTTACCGTTAACGTCGAAATGCTTGATGTTTATGCCTGCCACTGCACGTTGTGCCAGAAATGGTCAGGTGGTATTGCCATGTATCTGGAAGCCAGCGGTCAACCGCTGATGTCGCCAGAGTCATCAGAACCTTCGCACTTTCCCTCTTCAACACGTGGAGAACGTTTTTTCTGTTCCGGTTGCGGATGCCCACTGTGGTTTACGTTGACCGACAGTGAGCGCTATTTTATTCCGTGGACATTGCTGGAGCTTAACGAGGTCGATCGCCGTCGCCTGATCCTGGCAGCCGAAATCTACACCGAAACGCAACCCGCTTTCTGGCGGCTCACGGGGCAATATGCCCGCCTGAGCGGTAAGGAAGTTGAGGAGATGGATTACCCTTGCCAGTTAGCCCACTAAATTAATGCTGTTTTATGCGGGCGAGACTGAACCACATCCCGAGTGCCAGCAGGATCAACAAACTTCCGGCGCTGCTTAACGCCACACTGTGCGACCAGGTGAACGCCTGTCTGGCCGCCCCAAGAACCGCTTCGCCAAGATTCGGTGAGAGTGTATGGGCAAGTTGTACCGCCTCACCCATTGATGACGACGCGCGTTCTATCTCCTGCTCGTTTAACCCCTCCGGCAGCATGACAGACGCCGAGAAACTCCGGCTCAGCAGTAAACCGAAGATGGCGATACCTAAGCCTGCGCCCAGCTCATAGGCCATCGTTTCAATGGCGCCCGCTGCGGCGGCTTTTTCTGCCGGTGCCGCCGCCATAATGGCCGCCGTTGACGCCAGAAGCGCACTGGCAGCGCTGAATCCCAGCAATGCCATCAGCCCCCAGGCTTGCCACTGTTGGCTACTGAAGTCGGTCAGCGCCAGACCGTAGAAACTCAACGCGCTGAGCGCCATCCCGCCCGTCGCCACCCAACGCAACCCCAGTCGTGATACCAGCATTCCGGCAATCGGACCGCTGAATCCGCTGGCCACCATCACGGGCAACATAAACAGCCCCGCCTGATACGGCGTTAAACCGTGAACAAACTGAAGCTCCTGCGCCATCAGCAGTTCAAATCCCACCAGCGTTATCATCGCGGTCATCGCCATCACCACGCCGCTCAGGATAATACGGTGAGTAAAAAGACGCATGTCGATCATCGGGCGCGAAGCCGCCAGTTGGATGCGCACAAACGCAGCCAGTAACAGCGCTCCCACCAGTAACGTCAACGCAATCACGCCGACCGCGAGGTGCCCTTTCAGCGCCGTTTTTGCGCTATAGACCAACAGCAAAATGGCGATGATCAACATGATCGCGTGCGCCAGGTTGAGCGACTGCTCGCGACGGCCTGCCTGTGGCGGAACAAAGCGCGCCGTCAGTCCCATCACCAGTAAGACAATCGGGACGTTGATCAGAAATACCGAGCCCCAGTAGAAATGCTCCAGCAACATACCGCCGACCAGGGGACCGAACGCCGCGCCCCCCGATCCAACGGCGGCCCACACACCCAGCGCCATATTGCGATGACGCGCTTCAGAGAAGGTGGCGCGGATCCCCGCCAGCGTCGCAGGGACAATCATTGCAGCACCGATCGCCAGCAGCGCCCGTGTTGCAATCAGCAGACTGGCGCTATGAGCAAACGCAGCAGCCAGCGAGGCCAGACCAAACAGGCTCCCGCCCAGCAACAGTAGACGTTTAAAACCAATGCGGTCGCCCAGCGCGCCCATCGGTAGGACCATCCCGGCCATCACCAGAGAATAAATATCAATGATCCACAGCAGCTCGTTGCCACTGGCGCCCAGCGTCATACTCAGCGTGGGGGCGGCAACATGCAGCACCGTTGCGTCAATCGCAACAGGGATGTAGACCAGCACAATAATCACTAACGTTAACCACTGACGAAACATAAAACTCCCACTAAAAACAAAGTTGGACACATGTCCAGCTTTAGCGATCCTACGGAAAGTTGAACGCATGTCCAGCTTTTTGTTACACTGCCGTCACGGTGACCAGAGTGAGAGACGGATGAGCTATTTAAATCGGGATGAACGTCGCGAAGTGATTTTGCAGGCAGCCATGCGCGTTGCGTTACAGGAAGGCTTTAACGCCATGACGGTAAGACGTATTGCGACAGAAGCCAGCGTGGCGACCGGGCAACTTCACCACCATTTCAGCAATGCGGGAGAACTGAAATCGCAGGCATTTATTCGTCTGATTCGTACCCTGCTGGATACCAACATTGCACCGGAGAACGCCACCTGGCGCACGCGCCTTCATGCCATGCTGGGTAGCCACGACGGCGGTTTTGAGCCGTACATTAAACTCTGGCGGGAAGCGCAAATCCTGGCGGACAAAGATCCTGAAATCAAAAATGCGTATCTGCTGACGATGAAGATGTGGCACGAAGATACCGCGCGACTGATCGAGCAAGGTCGTGAGGCCGGTGAGTTCACCTTCACCGATGGCGTGGCGGAGGACATCGCCTGGCGTTTCATTGCGCTGGTGTGTGGTCTGGACGGTATGTACGCGCTTGGCATGACGGAAATGGCCGATCCTGCCTTTGAACGGCATCTGGATCACATGATTTCACGGGAACTGTATATCTGACGTTAAATATGAATGAATAATACACCTTCATAATTTACATTTAGTAACACTTAAGCAACCTGTTATTCCCCCTTCACGTCACGTGGCTTCGCTTTCTTATCTATCCTTTCAAACAATATTCTCAAAAAAAGCCAATAATTTCTAAAAAGAGCCATTGCGGCTCAGCCTCTTATTATTTCTTTTTCATGAACGACGCGGGCATGTGAGGGTAATATGGCACCACAAAATGAGAGAAAAAATCGTTATCTTTTAAATGACTGGAAGCCTGAAAACCCCGCTTACTGGGAAAACAAAGGTAAGCATATCGCCAGAAGAAACCTCTGGATATCAGTATCTTGTCTGCTGCTCGCCTTCTGCGTCTGGATGTTGTTTAGCGCCGTCGCCGTTAATTTGAATAAAGTAGGCTTTAATTTCACCACCGATCAACTCTTTTTATTAACCGCATTACCTTCCCTTTCCGGCGCCATATTACGCGTCCCCTACTCCTTTATGGTGCCCATATTTGGCGGGCGTCGCTGGACGATTTTTAGCACTGTGATTCTGATTATTCCTTGCCTGTGGCTCGGTTTTGCGGTGCAAAACCCCGCCACTCCCTATGGGGTATTTATTGTTATCGCGTTGCTGTGCGGTTTTGCGGGTGCCAACTTTGCCTCGAGTATGGGCAATATCAGTTTTTTCTTTCCCAAATCGAAGCAAGGCAGCGCCCTGGGGATTAACGGCGGTTTAGGCAACCTGGGCGTCAGCGTGATGCAGATGGTCTCGCCGCTGGTGATTTTTCTGCCCATCTTCACGTTTCTCGGCGTACAAGGCGTCCCACAAGCCGACGGGTCGTTGTTGTCGCTGGCAAATGCCACCTGGATTTGGGTTCCGTTGCTGATTGCCGCCACCATTGCGGCCGGGTTGGGAATGAATGATATTTCCAGCTCAAAATCCTCTGTCGCCGCACAGCTGCCGGTACTCAAACGTTTTCATCTCTGGTTGTTAAGCCTGCTGTACCTCGCCACGTTTGGATCGTTTATCGGCTTTTCCGCCGGATTCGCCATGCTGGCGAAAACACAATTTCCCGATGTGAACATACTGAAACTGGCCTTTTTCGGCCCGTTTATCGGCGCGCTGGCACGCTCTGCCGGCGGCGTTATTTCCGATAAGTTCGGCGGCGTGCGCGTGACGCTGATTAACTTCATTTTTATGGCCTTGTTTAGCGCCCTGCTGTTTCTCACCTTGCCGGGTTCGGGTTCCGGCAGTTTTACCGCCTTTTATCTGGTGTTCATGGGGCTTTTCCTGACCGCAGGTCTGGGAAGCGGCTCGACCTTCCAGATGATTGCGGTGATCTTTCGCAAAATCACGATTTACCGGGTGAAACTGCACGGCGGGACGGAAGAACAGGCTCAGCGTGAAGCGGTGACGGATACCGCTGCCGCGCTTGGGTTTATCTCCGCTATTGGCGCGGTGGGCGGTTTCTTCATCCCGAAAGCGTTTGGTTCATCTCTGGCGCTGACCGGCTCTCCGGTTGGCGCAATGAAAATATTCTTAGTGTTTTACATCGTCTGCGTGCTGGTGACCTGGCTGGTCTATGGCCGTAAATCACAAAAAAAATAACAAACATATTCATGTAGGCCTGATAAGACGCGTTAGCGTCGCCATCAGGCGTTGAAATAATGCCGGATGGCGGCACAAGGCCTTATCCGGCCTACATGCCTGACACATTATCGGAGCAGGAGAAATGTCATGAGTAAACTGCTGGATCGCTTCCGTTACTTTAAGCAAAAAGGTGACACCTTCGCTGAAGGTCACGGTCAGGTTATGCATACCAACCGGGATTGGGAGGACAGCTATCGCCAACGCTGGCAGTTCGACAAAATCGTGCGCTCGACTCACGGGGTTAACTGTACCGGCTCATGCAGCTGGAAAATCTACGTCAAAAATGGCCTGGTGACCTGGGAAACACAACAAACCGATTATCCGCGCACTCGCCCGGATCTTCCCAATCACGAGCCGCGCGGCTGCCCACGCGGCGCCAGCTACTCATGGTATTTATACAGCGCTAACCGACTCAAATATCCGCTGGTGCGCAAACGGTTGATCGAACTCTGGCGCGACGCCCTCTCCCGCCAGCCCGACCCGGTTCTGGCCTGGGAATCGATCATGAACGACCCGCAAAAGTGCCAGAGCTACAAACAGGTGCGCGGACGCGGCGGATTTATTCGCTCAAACTGGAAAGAACTCAATCAGTTGATCGCCGCCGCCAACGTCTGGACGGTCAAAACCTACGGTCCCGATCGCGTCGTCGGTTTCTCGCCGATCCCGGCCATGTCGATGGTCTCCTACGCCGCTGGCACCCGCTACCTGTCGCTGCTCGGCGGCACCTGCCTGAGTTTTTATGACTGGTACTGTGATTTACCCCCGGCATCGCCGATGACCTGGGGCGAGCAAACGGACGTCCCGGAATCGGCCGACTGGTACAACTCCAGCTACATTATCGCCTGGGGTTCTAACGTGCCGCAGACGCGTACCCCGGACGCCCACTTCTTTACCGAAGTGCGTTACAAAGGCACCAAAACCATTGCCATCACGCCCGATTATTCAGAAGTCGCCAAGCTGTGCGACCAGTGGCTGTCGCCGAAGCAAGGTACCGACAGCGCGCTGGCCATGGCGATGGGCCATGTGATCCTGAAGGAGTTCCATCTCGACAACCCGAGCGACTACTTTATCAACTACTGTCGTCGCTACACCGATATGCCGATGCTGGTTCTACTGGATGCGCGTGACGACGGCAGTTACGTTCCTGGGCGGATGATGCGCGCCTCCGATCTGGTGAACGGTCTGGGCGAGAGCAATAATCCAGAATGGAAAACGGTCGCCCTGAATAGCGCGGGAGAACTGGTGGCACCCAACGGTTCGATTGGCTTTCGCTGGGGTGAGAAAGGCAAATGGAACCTTGAAGCGCTGGCGGCAGGAAACGAAACGGAACTGTCGCTATCGTTGCTGGGTCAACATGATGATGTCGCGGGCGTGGCGTTCCCCTATTTCGGCGGTAATGAGAATCCCCATTTTCGCAGTGTGAAGCAGGAACCTGTGCTCATTCGCCAGCTCCCGGTAAAACGCCTGACGCTGGCCGACGGTAGCGTGCGTCCGGTGGTCAGCGTCTACGATCTGGTGCTGGCCAATTACGGGCTGGATCGGGGTCTTGATGATGACTGCGCCGCCAAAGAGTACGCCGAGCTCAAAGCCTATACGCCTGCGTGGGGCGAACACATCACCGGCGTGCCACGCCGTCATATCGAACAGATCGCCCGTGAGTTTGCCGATACCGCCCACAAAACCCACGGACGGTCGATGATTATCCTCGGTGCCGGTGTGAACCACTGGTATCACATGGACATGAACTACCGGGGGATGATCAACATCCTGGTCTTCTGCGGTTGTGTCGGGCAAAGCGGCGGCGGCTGGGCGCACTATGTCGGGCAGGAGAAACTGCGTCCGCAAACCGGCTGGCTCCCGCTGGCGTTCGCGCTGGACTGGAACCGGCCGCCGCGCCAGATGAACAGCACTTCGTTTTTCTACAACCACTCCAGTCAGTGGCGCTATGAAAAACTGACCGCGCAGGAGTTGCTCTCGCCGCTGGCGGACGCCACGAAATTTACCGGGCATCTGATCGATTTCAACGTCCGGGCAGAACGCATGGGCTGGCTGCCTTCTGCGCCTCAGCTCAATCTCAACCCGTTAACCCTGAAAGCCAACGCGGATCAGGCCGGATTATCCCCGGCGGAGTACACCGTTGCGGCGCTCAAATCTGGTGAAATTCGTTTCGCCTGTGAGCAGCCGGACAGCGGAAAAAACCATCCGCGCAATCTCTTCGTCTGGCGTTCAAATCTGCTGGGTTCCTCCGGTAAGGGCCACGAGTACATGCTCAAATACCTGCTGGGCACCGAGAGCGGTATTCAGGGCGAGGCGTTAGGGTCGCACGAAGGGATTAAGCCTGAAGAGGTCGAATGGCAGTCTGCCGCGATTGAAGGCAAACTTGACCTGCTGGTGACGCTCGATTTTCGGATGTCCAGCACCTGCCTGTTTTCCGACATCGTGCTGCCGACCGCCACCTGGTATGAAAAAGACGACATGAATACCTCGGATATGCATCCGTTTATTCATCCGTTATCGGCCGCCGTGGACCCGGCCTGGGAATCGAAAAGCGACTGGGATATCTACAAAGGGATCGCCAAATCGTTCTCAGAGGTGTGCGTCGGGCATCTTGGCAAAGAAACGGATGTCGTACTGCAACCGCTGCAACACGACTCTCCGGCCGAACTGTCACAACCCTTTGATATTCAGGACTGGCGCAAAGGCGAATGCGACCTCATTCCCGGAAAAACTGCGCCCAATATTGCGGTGCTCGAACGTGACTATCCGGCCACTTACGAGCGTTTTACCTCACTTGGACCGCTGATGGACAAGCTGGGTAACGGCGGTAAAGGCATCTCCTGGAACACCCAGACGGAGGTCGATTTCCTCGGCAAGCTCAACTACACCAAGCGGGATGGCCCGGCGAAAGGGAGACCGTTGATCGACACCGCCATCGATGCCTCTGAAGTGATCCTGGCGCTGGCGCCGGAAACCAACGGCCAGGTGGCGGTGAAAGCCTGGGAAGCGTTAGGTGCCATTACCGGTCGCGAACACACCCATCTGGCGCTCAACAAAGAAGACGAGAAAATCCGCTTTCGTGATATCCAGGCGCAGCCGCGTAAGATTATCTCCAGCCCAACCTGGTCCGGTCTGGAAAGCGAGCATGTCTCCTACAACGCCGGTTACACCAACGTCCATGAGTTGATCCCGTGGCGCACGCTCTCGGGTCGCCAACAGCTTTACCAGGATCACGCCTGGATGCGCGCGTTTGGCGAAAGTCTGGTGGCGTACCGACCGCCTATCGACACCCGCAGCGTCAGCGCGATGCGGGAGATCCCCCCTAACGGCTTCCCCGAAAAGGCGCTCAATTTCCTGACGCCGCACCAGAAATGGGGCATTCACTCCACCTACAGCGAAAACCTGCTGATGCTGACGCTGTCGCGCGGCGGGCCGATTGTCTGGCTTAGCGAGACCGACGCCAAAGAGTTAGGTATTGAAGACAACGACTGGATTGAAGCCTTCAACGCCAACGGCGCTCTCACCGCCCGCGCGGTGGTGAGCCAGCGTGTTCCACCAGGGATGACCATGATGTACCACGCCCAGGAACGCATCATGAACATTCCTGGATCGGAAATCACCGGTATGCGCGGTGGCATCCACAACTCGGTGACGCGCGTGTGCCCGAAACCGACGCACATGATTGGCGGCTATGCCCAACTGGCGTACAGCTTTAACTACTACGGCACGGTGGGTTCGAACCGCGATGAATTCATCATGATCCGCAAAATGAAACATGTTAACTGGCTGGATGATGAAGGTCGGGATCAGGTACAGGAGGCGAAAAAATGAAAATACGTTCGCAGGTTGGCATGGTCCTCAATCTTGATAAGTGCATCGGCTGCCACACGTGCTCGGTGACCTGTAAAAACGTCTGGACCGGGCGTGAAGGCATGGAGTACGCGTGGTTTAACAACGTTGAGACTAAACCGGGTATCGGGTATCCGAAGAACTGGGAAGATCAGGAGGAGTGGCAAGGCGGCTGGGTTCGTGACGTTAACGGTAAGATAAGGCCGCGTCTGGGCGGCAAAATGGGCGTCATCACGAAAATCTTCGCCAACCCGGTCATTCCGCAAATCGATGATTACTACGAGCCGTTCACCTACGATTACCAGCACCTGCATAGCGCGCCTGAGGGCAAAAATCTGCCCACCGCCCGTCCGCGCTCGTTGATTGACGGCAAACGGATGGACAAGATTATCTGGGGGCCAAACTGGGAAGAGCTGCTCGGCGGGGAATTTGAAAAACGCGCCCGTGACCGTAACTTCGACAAAATGCAGAAGGAGATGTACGGTCAGTTTGAAAACACCTTCATGATGTATCTGCCGCGCCTGTGCGAACACTGCCTGAACCCCAGCTGCGTGGCAACCTGCCCGAGCGGCGCGATTTACAAACGTGAAGAAGACGGCATTGTCTTGATTGACCAGGACAAATGCCGGGGCTGGCGTCTGTGCATCAGCGGCTGTCCGTACAAAAAAATCTACTTCAACTGGAAGAGCGGCAAATCTGAAAAATGCATCTTCTGTTACCCGCGTATTGAATCGGGCCAGCCGACCGTCTGTTCAGAAACCTGCGTGGGCCGCATCCGTTATCTCGGCGTGTTGCTCTACGATGCCGAGAAGATTGAAGAGGCAGCCAGTACCGAACATGAAACCGACCTCTATGAGCGCCAGTGCGACGTGTTTTTGAATCCTCATGACCCGGCGGTGATTGAAGAGGCGCTGAAACAGGGAATTCCACACAACGTGATTGAGGCGGCCCAGCGTTCGCCGGTCTACAAGATGGCGATGGACTGGAAGCTGGCCCTGCCGCTGCACCCGGAATACCGCACCCTGCCGATGGTCTGGTACGTCCCGCCGTTGTCGCCCATCCAGTCGTATGCCGATGCTGGCGGATTGCCGCAGACTGACAGTATCCTGCCTGCCGTCGAAAGTTTGCGGATCCCGGTGCAATATCTCGCCAATATGCTCAGCGCGGGCGACACCGGTCCCGTGCTGCGCGCCCTGAAACGAATGATGGCGATGCGCCATTACAAACGCTCACAAACCGTGGAAGGCGTCACGGACACCCGCGCGATTGAGGAAGTGGGATTAAGCGTTGAACAAGTTGAAGAGATGTATCGCTATCTGGCCATTGCCAACTATGAAGACCGCTTCGTGATCCCAACCAGCCACCGGGAAATGGCGCGCGATGCCTTCCCGGAGAAAAATGGCTGCGGCTTTACCTTCGGCGACGGTTGCCACGGCTCAGACACCAAATTCAACCTGTTTAACAGCAGCCGAATCGACGCCATCGATGTCACGGAAGTGCGCGATAAAGCGGAGGGCGAATAATGCAAATTCTCAAAGTGATTGGGCTGCTGATGGAATATCCCGATGAATTTCTTTGGGAGTGTCGGGACGACGCCCTCGCGCTGGTTCGCAATGAAGCGCCGATGCTGAGCGACTTCGCGGCCGATCTCCTCAATGCGCCCTTGCTCGAGAAACAGGCGCAATGGTGCGAAGTGTTTGATCGTGGTCGCGCCACCTCGTTACTGCTGTTTGAGCATGTCCATGCGGAGTCTCGTGACCGGGGTCAGGCAATGGTGGATCTGCTGGCGCAATATGAAAAGGTCGGACTGCAGCTTAACTGCCGGGAATTGCCGGACCATCTTCCCCTCTATCTGGAGTACCTGAGCGTTTTGCCGGAGGCCGAGGCCAAAGAGGGATTACAGAATGTCGCCCCTATTCTGGCCCTTCTGGGCGGGCGCTTAAAACAGCGCGAAACCCCGTGGTATCACCTGTTTGACGCGTTGCTAGCTCTGGCAGGAAGCCCACTTTCAAGTGACAGTGTCACCAAACAGGTCAACAGTGAAACGCGCGATGACACGCGTCAGGCACTGGACGCGGTGTGGGAAGAAGAACAGGTGAAGTTTATCGAAGATAACGCCACCGCCTGTGACAGTTCACCGTTACAACATTATCAACGCCGCTTTAGCCAGGACGTGGCGCCACAGTATGTTGACGTCAGTTCGGGAGGTCCGAAATGATACAGTACCTGAACGTCTTTTTTTACGATATCTACCCTTACCTGTGCGGTACGGTGTTTATCCTCGGCAGTTGGTTACGCTACGATTACGGGCAGTATACCTGGCGCGCCGCCTCCAGCCAAATGCTGGACAAACGCGGCATGGTGTTATGGTCGAATCTGTTCCATATCGGCATTCTGGGGATTTTCTTCGGACACCTGTTCGGGATGTTAACCCCGCACTGGATGTACGCCTGGTTTCTGCCCATGGCGATGAAACAGCAGATGGCGATGATTGCCGGCGGCCTCTGTGGCGTGCTGACATTGGTCGGCGGTACGGGTTTGCTGGTTCGCCGCCTGACCAATCCCCGAATTCGCGCGACCTCTTCCACCGCCGATATTCTCATCCTCTGCATCCTGCTGTTTCAGTGCATCCTGGGTCTCATATCGATCCCCTTTTCCGCGCAGCACCCGGACGGCAGCGAAATGCTGAAACTGGTCGGTTGGGCGCAGTCAGTGGTGACCTTCCAGGGGGGAGCGTCTGCGCATCTGGACGGTGTGGCATTGGTCTTCCGGGCGCATCTGGTGCTGGGAATGACCATCTTCCTGATCTTTCCTTTTACCCGTCTGGTTCATGTCTGGAGCGCGCCGTTTGAATACTTCACGCGTCGCTACCAGATTGTCCGCTCGCGTCGCTAATCCTCTGTGCCGCCGGATAGCCTTCACTCTCCGGCGGCTGGCGCGTTATGATGGTTCTCCGACCTAAGGAGAACCCGAATGAAACCCCAGGTTTATCATGTTGATGCTTTCACCTCCGTACCGTTTCGCGGTAACTCGGCGGGCGTCGTGTTACATGCTGATGGACTCAGCGAGGCGCAAATGCAGCTTATCGCCCGCGAACTACGTCACAGTGAAACGGCATTCGTCTTAAAAAGCGACGAGAGCGATGTACGCATTCGTTACTTTACGCCAACGGTTGAAGTACCGATTTGCGGCCATGCGACCATTGCGGCGCATTATGTTCGCGCCACCGTACTTGGGTTAGGGAATGGTACCGTCTGGCAAAGCTCGCTCGCCGGACGTCACCGGGTCGATATCCTTGCGCAAGACAACGGCTATCGCATCACGCTGGAACAAGGTACGCCGGGTTTTGAGCCGCCGCTTGAGGGTGAAACGCGCGCCGCCATCATCAGCGCATTCCACCTTGGTGAAGACGATATTCTTCCCGGCCTGCCGATTCAGGTGGCGACAACGGGACATTCGAAAGTGATGATCCCGCTGAAACCCGGCGTCGATATTGACGCCCTTTCCCCCGATCTTGCGGCACTGACGGCCATCAGCCAGCAGATTGGCTGCAACGGCTTTTTTCCGTTCCAGATCCGCAGTGGCAAAAACGAAACCGATGGACGCATGTTCTCACCGGCGATCGGTATTGTTGAAGACCCGGTGACAGGCAACGCCAATGGTCCGATGGGGGCATGGCTGGTTCATCACAATGTGATGGCGCACGACGGCAATACGTTGCGTGTTCTGGGGCATCAGGGACGCGCGCTGGGACGCGATGGCGTCGTCGATGTGAACGTCACTATCCGCGATAATCAGCCAGTAAAAGTGACGATCTCCGGCACCGCAGTGATCTTATTCAGCGCCGAATGGGCGATTGAACTCTAAGGGGTCAGTTTGGATATCGAAAATTATTGTACGTTAAGATGATTTTTTGTACTGACTGACCAGGGAGCGTTGAACGGCACTGTTGCAAAGTTTGATTCTCCCGAAAAATAGGGAATTGCAGCCACAAGTTATTGTGCCAACTCCCGTATTGGTCCACAAAATGTGCCAGGGAAATGTTCTGCGATAAAACTTTGCAACAGTGCCAACATGATCAGGTAGCATCAAGAAAACAGCAGATTACCTGACACTGCCTTAATGCGACACAAACGCCCCGAGGGGGCGCTTGCAAGACCACGCCATCTTGCGGCGTAGGGTGCCAACACCTGTTACTCCTCCGCTGTGATGACCTCCCCCAGCAGTTCGCGCACGTCACCCACGGTAAAGATGGTCCGGCCCTGGGCGTACTGCTCGGCCAACAGCTGGTTGCAACGGGTCAGCCGCTCGCTCGGTTTGGCCCACTGTTCGGGTGGCAATGGCGCACTCCAGGCTGCCAGCTCGGGATGGGCGGCGAAGTAACGCCCGGCGAAGCGCTGCTGCAAGCGGCTCTGGATATTGATGCGCAATATGCCAAAGCGGGTGCCGTTAAGTTCCCACCAGAGCCGGCGCAGGGGGGAGAAGGCGCTGCGGGGTATCTTCCGTTCCCGGCAGAATTCCTCAATCATGCCGTCAAAGGTGACGGAGGCCGGCTCGTCGATGGCCTCGGGGCCTTCTTCCATATAGCGGCGGAGCATCTCCCACTCGCCGGCCCCCACCTCCTTGCTGAGGGTGCCGACATTCATGCCGGACCAGAAATAACCGGGCCGCTCGTCCGAATTGATACCGAAAAACAGGCTCGCCATGGTCATGACACCGCTGACCGAAACGGCTGAGCCCTCTCCCACCATGGCGCACATATCTTCCCAGGGGAAAATCCGGACCTCGGTGCGTCTGGTGCGCTTGTCCCAGCGCGACAGCATCACCTCGCGGCGCTGGCGGTGAAAGCGAAAAGGCAACACCCGACGTAGCTGCTGCTGATGCTCCCACAACATTTTTACCGTTAGGAGTAAAGCAAAACCTGGCCCCATCCCCAACCCCAGAACGACCCCCACCAGATTCATCCAGCTAAATTCAATCACCCATTGCCCTGGCCCCACCCAGACTTCCTGATAGTTGCCAGCCCAGACGCCGGCCCAGCCCTGACCATTGCTCAAACCATCACCTGGTGGCCCCCAAAACATTCCAGCAGAGAGGAGTAAGCCAAGCACCCAAAACATATACAGGGTTTGTGTTTGAAAGAGAGACCCTCCCGCTCCCCCCAGCTCGATATAGTGGGGGTGCTTTTGGGTCAGCCAGTCGGTGCGGCGCACCGGCGGCACATTGGTCATCACCGGCAGGGGGCTGAATACGGTGCGGGCACCGAGGCGCTCCTGACGGTGCTGACCGGCAAAAAATGGCAATGCAGAGTGTTTCATGGGTCCTCGTCATCAGGTCAATCCGCCGGAGGGCATGGCTCTTCGGCGGAGACTGGCCCAATTATTTTCCTGCTTCCGGATGGGTATCAAAGGCGGACATCACCGCCGCCAGTTCCGCCTCGGTAAAACCGTGCTTCGCATCGTCAACGCCCAGTCCAAACCGCGTCTGCAACAGCGCGTACAGACTGGCCACATCGGGTAAATTGATCTGCTCTATCGCGTGACCATCCTGGTAGTGGGTAAAGTGAAAGTTGGTTAACGTCAGTTTTCCGCCGTCCGGCAGATGGCGACACATCAACAGATGGTGACGGAAATGCGATTGCGGCCAGTGCGCCGACCAGAAGTTGCCCATCACATAATCGCTTTGATGCTGTATGCCGAGATCGAAACGGTACATGGATTGCCAGTGATCGTGATGGCGGAACTGCAAAATCCACTCTTCGTTCTCCTGAACCAGACGGTATTCTCCGTGAGGTGTCTGTTGTTCAAGGTCGGCCTGCAACCGGATCGGCGCGGTCAGCGTTTGCCCACCGAATCCTACGTCGGCTATCCACTGTTCGCCCTCTAACTCAACCAGTAACAGGCGATGCGTGCGCGGCGGCATGCTCGCCGGATTTGCCAGCACCACTCTTCCCAGCAAACTGCGGACGGTAAATCCGATCTCACGTAATGCCCGTTCAAAAACGCCGTTTTGTTCGAAACAGTATCCGCCACGACGTGCAACGATCAGTTTTTCTTCCAGCGATTGATCGTCAAGCTGTATCTCGCGGGGTAGCAACACATCAAGGTTTTCAAACACGATGGCGCTGTTGTGATGTAAATGCAGCGCCCGCAGGGTATCGATGTTGACCGCCGCCGTGGCTGACCAACCCAGGCGGGAAAAATAAGCGTGTAAAAAAGGCGTCATAAGGCATTCCTGTTGATAGCATCCTGTATTTATAACGTATTTTTATTGTTGCACAGGCGATTTTGTGCGGTGAATAGCGACAACGGGGCGACAAAATCGCTAATCCCGTTAATATCAATACTATTCCCGTTACGTTTTTCATCTTTCTGAGGAACTGCCATGAGCCATTTTCGCCCTGTTGAGTTAACGCATGCTTGCCGTCTGTTAAATCATGGCCCGACGATTCTGATCACCTGTCGGGACAGTCACACTGAACGACGTAACGTGATGGCGGCGGCGTGGTCCATGCCGGTCGAATTTGAGCCACCCCGTATCGCAATTGTGGTCGACAAAAGTACCTGGTCGCGCGAACTGATTGAGCGTAGCGGCATGTTTGGCATTGTGGTTCCTGGAGTGGCCGCCACCAACTGGACCTATGCGGTCGGCAGCGTTTCAGGACGTGTGGAAGACAAATTCAACTGCTACGGGATCCCGGTGGTGAAAGGCCCGGTGCTCGGATTGCCGATGATTGAAGAAAAATGTCTGGCCTGGATGGAGTGCCGGTTGTTGCCTGCGACGTCCGCGCAAGAGAAATACGATACACTGTTTGGCGAAGTGGTCTCAGCCTCTGCCGACGAACGAGCCTTTGTGGAAGGTCGCTGGCAATTTGACGACGACAAGCTCAATACCCTGCACCATTTAGGCGCCGGAACCTTTATCACCAGCGGGAAACGGGTCACGGCGGGATGAACGCCTCACGTTAAGGATAAAGTTGAATTCTGCTCCACGGTTATTACACCCTAATTCACACTCTCTGGGGGCGGGACTTTCCGCCCGTTTTACGTATGTATGAAGTTTATGACGCCAAATAATAGAAAACCTGCCTATACCATCTGGGCCAAACGTGAAGATATGGTTGAACGCGGAATGGCGATCAGCCTGCCGTGGTTCGCTTTTGTGAACATCAGCTTTGCGTTGATGATCCTTTTCCGTCGCGCCCTGTTTACTGATGCGGATACCCTGTATCAGGCGAAGATAAGCCTCCTCCAGTCCATCGACAGCGCGGTGATGGGAATTGTGCTGATCAGCGTCATCCTGATTTTCTCGCCACGGCGAAAATCGTGGCTGAATCAGGGTTTGCTAGTACTGCTGAGCCTGCTCTGGTCCTTGTGCATCTACTCGTTCATCGACCAGTGGCAATTACCGGTTGCCTATCCACTGTGTTCCATCTTGCTGCTCAGTGCCGTCGTGACGCTCTATTTTCACACCCCGACTTTGCTTTCCTACGTGATACCGCTGTGGTTCACGGTGCCGGTTGCCAGTGTCGTGCTTAACCACGGTATCAATCCCCACTTTGCGGTCGTTTGGGTCATCTTCACGCTGATTATGCTCGGTGGGCGCGTCATCCTGCTTCGCTGGTTCGATGAAGCCTGGTATCAGAACCAACATAACAACGTGCTTATTTCTCGCCTTGACGCCCTCGCGCACCGAGACGCGCTGACCGGCGCGGCAAACCGACGCGCGCTGGAGGATGTGCTGCACAGCGCCACCGCCAATGACAGCGCGTTCACTCTGCTGATGCTCGATGTCGATTTTTTTAAACGCTACAACGATACCTATGGGCACCCGAAAGGCGATGCATGTCTGGCGCAGGTAGCGGAAGTGTTGATGCAGTCGGTGCGTAGCCCAGAAGATGTGGTTGCGCGCTACGGCGGCGAGGAGTTTGCGGTAGTGCTGTTTGGCGCGTCGCTGCCGGAGGCTGAGCAGGTGGCCGCCAGAATCAAAGCCGGTCTGGAGACAGCGGCAATCCCCCACTCCGCGTCAACGGTAAGTGACAACGTCACGGTAAGTCAGGGTATCGCCTGTTCAGCGAAAGATAAAACGGCTGAACAGACGATTGCAGAGGCCGACGCCGCACTGTATCGGGCAAAACAGGCCGGGCGGAATCGTTGGTCACGCTAGCCGGTTACATACTGTAGCCCGGTTTTTTGATCAGTGTCTCCATCTGGGGGGCGATCTCCGCGTCCCAGACCGCTTTCCACTCTGCGGGTTGGATTTCGTTTAGCGCCACGCTCACCGAACTCTCTTTACTTTGCAGGTGGCGGACGATCACGGCGGTAATGTCTGTGGCCAGTGCGGTCTTCTCATCGTCATTCAGTTCGCGGGGAAAACATTTAATATCGACGTGCGGCATAGCAGGCTCCTTATTGTGAATGTGCGATCAAAACTAGCATACCCACCCGCAAGCGGATTAAATAATTTCATTGTTTTTCAGCACCGTCCGCAGTTGCGGTATCTGGCATACCGCGTCGGCAATCGCGCTAATGTTCGGCGTATGTTCCTGAAACCAGTCATGTCCTGGCCCCCAACTGCGCATCACACCCAGATAGCAATCCAGCAGCGTGAGCTGTTCGCCAAAGGCGTACGGTTCGGCAATGAGCCGATCGTTTAGCCAGAGATAGAGCGACTTGCGGTATTCCAGGCACGATGTTTTCAGCTGCAATGGCGCGTCTGTGGTCCAGCGCTCAGGATAATCGGCATAGGTAAAGGTGGGATACACATTCGCCACCAGCCAGATAAGCAGACGCTGGAACTGCTGCCGCTCCGGATGATGAACAGACGGAGCAAGATCGGGACGACGATCGAGGATCATCAGCGCGATGGCTGCAGTTTCCGTCATGATGTCGCCATTTTCCAGCACCAGCGTCGGTACCTGACACAGCGGATTGCGTATTTTCAATAAATCGCGTTGCGGTCCCTCGTCATCGAAACCGGTGACATCGACAAATTTATACGGGATTTCAGCCAGGGTCAGCATGACCTCGCTGATTGCCGATCCCCAACCGGGTACACCATAAACAGTCATCATACCGCCTCCAGCGTGCGTAAAACGCTAAGTGTAGAACAGCCTGGCCAGTTGCAGGTTTCTGCCCAGGAATACGGGCTAAAACCGCTGTCATTTTCGCAATAACCCCCACTGGCTGAATCGAGGCCATCCCCTGCCTCTTCTGACTTCATGAATTCTTATGCATTGGTTTTGCGTCAAAAAAAATTAGCAGGTAGGATGCTGCGCCACCCATGTTTATCCCTACCCAGAATAACGGGAAAAGATGAGTGGCATGCAGCGAAGCAATCGTTTGAGTCGCCAGCGGTACGGCAAGCTGCGTTCCTTCGGACAGACAGGCTAACAGGTAACGTAATGAAAACAGACAACGCAAGCTCACTTGAGCAACACGCTGCGAAACGACGCTGGTTGAATACCCACGAGGAGGGGTATCACAAGGCGATGGGGAACCGCCAGGTTCAAATGATCGCCATTGGCGGCGCGATTGGCACCGGCCTTTTTTTAGGTGCTGGCGCGCGTTTACAGATGGCTGGCCCTGCGCTGGCGCTGGTGTATCTGGTGTGCGGTATTTTCTCGTTTTTTATTCTTCGTGCATTGGGCGAACTGGTGCTCCATCGCCCTACCAGCGGGAGCTTTGTGTCGTACGCCCGTGAATTTTTGGGTGAAAAAGCGGCTTTTGTCGCAGGCTGGATGTACTTCATCAACTGGGCGATGACCGGGATCGTCGATATCACCGCCGTGGCGCTGTACATGCATTACTGGGGCGCTTTCGGGGATGTACCACAGTGGGTCTTCGCCCTCGGCGCGCTGGCGATCGTCGGCACCATGAACATGATCGGCGTGAAGTGGTTTGCCGAGATGGAGTTCTGGTTCGCGCTGGTAAAAGTGCTGGCGATTGTGGTTTTTCTGGTGGTCGGTACCGTCTTTTTAGGATCAGGCCAACCGCTGGATGGCAATACTACCGGGTTTCATTTGATCACCGATAACGGTGGATTCTTCCCGCACGGTCTGCTGCCAGCACTGGTGCTGGTGCAAGGCGTGGTGTTTGCTTTTGCCTCCGTTGAGATGGTGGGGACAGCGGCCGGGGAATGCAAAGATCCGCAAACCATGGTGCCAAAAGCGATTAACAGCGTGATCTGGCGAATTGGTCTGTTCTACGTCGGATCGGTGGTACTGCTGGTGCTGTTGCTGCCGTGGAATGCTTACCAGGCAGGCCAGAGTCCGTTCGTGACCTTTTTCTCAAAACTGGGCGTACCTTATGTCGGCAGCATTATGAACATCGTGGTATTGACTGCGGCGCTCTCCAGTCTCAATTCAGGTCTGTACTGCACCGGACGTATTTTGCGCTCGATGTCGATGGGCGGTTCTGCGCCTAAATTTATGGCGAAAATGAGCCGTCAACAGGTGCCGTATGCCGGAATTCTGGCGACGCTGTTCGTCTACATTTTCGGCGTATTGCTCAATTATCTGGTTCCTGCTCAGGTCTTTGAGATCGTGCTGAACTTTGCATCGCTGGGCATTATTGCGTCGTGGGGATTCATCGTGGTCTGCCAGATGCGTCTGCGCAAGGCGATTAAAGAAGGCAAAGCGGCAGACGTCAGCTTCAAAATGCCGGGCGCGCCGTTCACCTCCTGGCTCACACTGCTGTTCCTGCTCAGCGTGCTGGTGCTGATGGCGTTTGACTATCCTAACGGAACCTGGACCATCGCTTCCCTGCCGTTGATTGCGATTTTGCTGGTTGCCGGTTGGTTTGGCGTACGTAACCGCGTTGCGGAAATTCACCGTCATGCGCCGGGCGTTTCAGAGGATGCTGCGCTCAAAGAAGCAACAGCGGATCAGCGATAATTTGTGTTGGATGCCCGGTGACGCAACGTTTACCGGGCATTTGCGAAAAGCCGGACAGCACGTTCCGGCTGAGCGAAATTAATTCGCTTCGATAAGCTCAGCAACGTCATTGCTGTTAATTTCCCGCTTATTGCCGTCCTGATCGGTGTAACTGGTCATTCCCGTCTCTTTATCCAACTTTGGTTTACCCTGAATCACAATGGTTTTCCCCTGTTTCGTCGTCATGACGTAATCGGTGGTGCAACCCGACAGAGTGAAAAGCATAGCGCCCGCGCAAAGGCAGATAAGTGGCTTCTTCATAATATTCCTGTATTTTTCAATCATCCAAACGTGACGGTAGTGTAATTCCCTGATGTTGACCAGGCTACTTGCGGGGTGTAACGAGGCATGTCGGCTTGTGGGAGGAAAGACAGGAGAGGATTTCCCTCTCCTGTTGGGGATTACAGTGCGATACGAATCACATCATCTGGCTGGGTGGCTTCCTGCTCGCGAGTCGATTTTTGTTTAACGCTCACGTAGAGGGTTTTTCCATCGGCAGAAAGCGCGAGGCTATTCGGGAAGGTCGGCGTGTCAAACGTCTTCACAACGTTGTAGCGCTTCGCGTCAATCACACTGACTTTACCGGCCTGACGATGGGTGACGTAGGCTTCGTTACGCGCCGGGTTGAACAGCACTGCCAGCGATTCAGGCGCCGCCACTTTTGCCAGCACTTTGCCGTCACGCGTATCAATCACTAACACTTCTGCCGCTTTCGAGTCGGTGATAAACGCGCGGTGCCCGGCCGTGTCCAGGCTCAGGTTAATAAAGAAGTGCTCTTTACCGTCATCCAGCAACTTCTTGCGGCTCAGAATTTTATTATCGGCGGTATCAATGGTGATGAATTCGCCATCAGCGTTGGTGGTATACAAACGCCCGGCTTTACTGTCGACAGCCAGACCGGTGCTCATCTTGCCGGTATTCTGGATGGTGGTTTTCAGTTTGATGGATTCACCGTCGACCACCCAGACAACGCTCTCTTTACCGATGCCGCTGATGTAAACCGTATTGGTTGCCTCATCCGCCACCAGTTGGCGGGGCTGCAACGGACGCACCTCTTCTGAACGCTGGCGGGGATCGAGGACCAGGCGACCTTTGACATCACCCGTTTTGGCGTCAATGGCCGTCAGCGCGCTGTTGACCGTATTGCCAAACCACAGCGTTTGGGTTGCATTGTTAACGGTTGCGCCAAACGGTTTGAGATCGTTGTGAATCGCCTGAGTGACTTCCAGCGTGACAGGGTCGAGGCGATACACGATGCCGCCTTTGTCAATTTTACGGCTCTGCGACGTGGCCAGCCACAACGCATTTTCCTGCTGGCTATAGGCCATTTCATATGCGCCCTTACCTACGGCTTTACGCAGCATTTCTTCCGCAGCCTGCGTGCTAAATGACGACGCAACAAGCAGTGAACCTAACAATAATGAACCCCGCAGGCGCGGCGAAAACAGATGACGTAAATGCATGACGACTCCCTTTGATAAATATCTGTATAACTGCTTCACACGGCTTCGACGAGCAACATCATGGTGTTGCTTTTTATGAATGCGAATAGTAATCATTATTTATCAATATGTGGAGCATTCTTTTCACCCGCCGCGTAATCTTCTTAATTTCTCCACGAAGGCACGAATGGTCACAAGGGTATTGACGTGTTGAATAGCGCAGAAAGGTAATGCATCAATAGCGGGGTTATCCCCGCTATATTCCGGAGAGGTTAATTAAGATATTGCGTTCTAATGACGGTCACATTTTTAGCAATGATCTCTTTCAGACACTGGCGGCACTCGTCTTTATCTCCTTGCGCCAGCGCGTCGAGCAACCTGTGATAATACTCCACACGGCTCTGATAACCGTCAGGCACCCCATTGCCATATAAAAAATGCAGGCTGGGGCCCATTCGTACCCACAGTTGTTCAATCATTTGATAGAGCGTTGGCATATTGGCATAACGGTAAATTTCAAATCGTAACGCGTGGTTTGCCAGAAGTCGCTCTTGTATCGTGCCGCCTTCGTGCGCCTGTTGATACTGCTCCAGCAGCGTGGTGAGCGTCTGCATATGCTCGGCAGAAATCGCCTCTGCCGCCGCCGCTACCGCCATACCTTCAAGCTCGGTGCGGACGTGGTTGATCTCTTCCCATCTCGCCAGTGAGATGTCTGGCACCATAAAGGCCTGCGCCGGAGCAACAGCCAATGCGCTGGCGGAGACCAGCCGCAGTAATGCTTCCCGAACAGGTGTAATACTGACCCCCAGATCGTGGGCAATATTTTTCGTTATCAGTCTCGCACCTGGTTTTAATACACCTATCGTCAACTGGTGTTTCAAACCGTTCTCAACCTGTGTCGTCAGGCTGATATGTGATGTTCTTTCCAAACCGGGCATTTTACATCCTTCAGTTATTCATCGAGCGACATCTCAATTAAACCCCTATATAAAGCAAGGGATTTAATTTTAAAAAAGTGAACCTGGTCAGGAATAATAAAAATAAAAACCAAAAGTGATAGTTTACCAGTGTGATATTTCGCTTGTTAACGTTCTGTGACGTATTTTGCGGTGCTTTAATTAAAGCCGCAAATGACAAATTTGCCCATTTTTTATGGCGGCATTGCACCGCCATTATTACTTTACACTTCATCCGTCAGTTGGATGACGACTTTGCCGAAGTTTTTCCCCGTTAACAGGCCAATAAACGTTTCAGGGGCATTCTCCAGACCGAGAGTGACCTGTTCACGATAGTGAATTTTCCCTTCTTTCACCCAGCGCCCCATCTCCTGCTGAAACTCGTGAATCCGGTGCCCATAGTCCTGGCTAATAATAAACCCTTGCAATCGGATCCGTTTTTTCAGAAGCGTGGCCATCAGTAACGGAAGCCGATCGGGGCCCTCGGGCAGGTGTGTGGCGTTATAGCCGCTCACCAGGCCGCAGAGCGGGATGCGTGCGGACGTATTGAGCAGCGGCAGAACCGCCTCAAACACCTTACCGCCGACGTTCTCGTAATAGATATCAATTCCCTGAGGGCAGGCTTTCTCCAGTTGCTCCGCAAAGTCTTTCGCATAATGGTCAAGGCAACTGTCGAACCCGAGAACTTCGATGGCGTGACGACATTTTTCAGCACCACCCGCAACACCGACGACCCGGCAACCTTTCAGCTTACCAATTTGCCCCACCGTCGCCCCTACTGGCCCCGTGGCGGCGGCGACAGCCAGCGTCTCTCCCTGTTTTGGTTGCCCGATATCCAGTAATCCCATATACGCTGTAAAGCCGGGCATTCCTAACACCCCCAGCGCCCATGAGGGATGCTCAGGGTTGTGACCCAGTTTCACCAGACCCTCGCCGTTGGAAAGATCATAGTCCTGCCAACCGCTGTAGCTCAGAACCCACTCTCCCGCAGGATAATTCGGATGATTTGATTCCACCACACGACTGACCGTGCCCCCGACCATCACGTCGCCAATATCAACCGGTGGCGAATAGGACGGTTCATCGCTCATGCGTCCACGCATATAGGGGTCAAGTGAAAGGTAAACGGTGCGCAGCAAAACCTCTCCTTCGCGTGGGCGCGCAACTTCATTCTCTTCGAGGCGAAAGTTGCTGGCAGTCGGTGCGCCATGTGGACGTGACGCCAATACCCAACGACGATTACGATGTGTTTGTTGACCCATAATGTTCTCCAGTATATTTGGCATGAATTCCTCAATACTAGTCTCCTGCCACTGATGACGCACTAACCTTAATTGCTGCCAGGATTTAAACGCACCACCAGATAAACGCAGGCGGATGACGTTTCATTAATAAAGCGGCAGTCATTGGGCGGTCCGAGCTCAAGACAATCTCCTGCCTTCATTTCATGGCGGGTATCCCCTTCAACAAACACCAGTTCCCCCTGTTGTAACCAGATAAGCTGTCGGGCCAGCGCGTAGGACGATGCCGGCATCGGGATGTCGCTGCCGGGGGGGAGCTCAATCTGCACCAAATCGATGGGCAGGTCGCTGCGCGGCGATACATGGCGGCGCAGATAGTGCGTTTGCGGATCGTGCCAGACCGGTTGATCGGCAAAGCGCAACAGTTTGCCCTCCTGCATCTCGGCGCGGGCGATCAGCGTCGACATGCTAATGCCAAACGCGCCCGAAAGTCTGCCAAGCAGCGTTGCCGTTGGACTGCTCTCTCCCCGTTCAATTTTGTGGATCATCGCCCGTGAGACGCCCGCCCGTTCGGCAAGCTCCGTCAACGACCAGCCCCGTGACTCGCGTTCAATGCGAATTCTGACACTGATCCGTTGATTTATATTGTCTTCAATAGTATTCATATCGTAATACTATAGTGAACACACCCTGAGGTTCAACATGCCCATTCGATTTGCCAGCAAAGATGACTGTGCCGCCATCGCAGAAATCTACAACCATGCCGTTTTACACACCGCCGCTATCTGGAACGATCAAACTGTCGATGTCGACAACCGCATCGCCTGGTATGAAGCGCGTCAGTTCCTGGGCTATCCGGTGCTGGTCAGCGAAGAAAATGACACGGTCACCGGCTATGCCTCCTTTGGTGACTGGCGCAACTTTGAGGGCTTTCGCCATACCGTTGAACACTCGGTCTACGTTCACCCGGAACATCAGGGTAAAGGGTTGGGGCGAGCACTGCTCAAAAGACTGATTGATGAGGCGCGTGCGTGCGGTAAACACGTGATGGTTGCCGGGATTGAGTCGCAAAACCTCGCCTCGCTGCATCTGCATGAATCACTGGGATTTAAAACAACAGCGCAAATGCCGCAGGTCGGTACGAAATTTGGTCGCTGGCTGGATCTGACCTTTATGCAACTGCAACTGGATGATCGTATCGATCCGGACGGACACAGATGAACCAGACGCTGACCGTTGCTTTCCTGATTGCCGCAGGCATTGGCCTGGTTGTACAAAACACCCTGATGGTGCGGATTACCCAGACCTCGTCGACTATCCTTATCGCGATGCTGCTCAACTCGCTGGTGGGCATTATTCTGTTTGTCAGCATTTTAGGGTTCAAACAGGGGGCGGCGGGATTTGGCGAGCTGATGTCAAGCGTGCGCTGGTGGACGCTGCTCCCCGGCCTGTTAGGGTCGTTTTTTGTTTTCGCCAGCATCAGTGGTTATCAATATGTCGGCGCGGCGACCACCATTGCGGTACTGGTCGCCAGTCAATTGATTGGTGGCTTAGTGCTGGATATCGTGCGAAGTCACGGGGTGCCGATACGGGCGCTGGCTGGTCCCGTGTGCGGGGCGGTGTTGCTGGTGATTGGCGCCTGGCTCGTCGCCAGACGCACGTTTTAGGATGATCAGAGGATCGTGCCGCCTTTGGTGAGCTGATCGCGGCGCGTTTCCATCTCTTCTTTGTGCTGGCGTCCATGATGCGCAATGGCGGTACGCAAGCGTTGCTGCTGGGTATAGCGATCTTCCCGACTCAGCTCGCCATCATCGCTTAGCACCACCAGCAGTTCATTCATATGGCTGATCACGCCTTCGTTAATGGCGGCATCGACGCGTAAACTTACCTCATCCAGATGCGACATATTTTCTCCTTAACGTCTTAATTCAATTTCGCTTTTGAAAAATCGCTGCCCATCAGGCTTACGCTGTAACCGCTCACATTACTGCGCGTAGCGTAGAACGTTTTTCCGTTAGCCAGCGCTATCCAGGGCGCTTGTTGATAAAAAATGTCCTGCGCCTGACCGTACAACGCCGCGCGTTTGGCCGGATCGCTGACCAGCTTCGCCTTCTGCACAAGCGCATCATATCCCTTATCGCACCAGCGTGCGGCATTCGATCCGGTTTTGATGCTATTACACCCTAACAAGACATCGGCAAAATTATCCGGGTCTCCGTTATCAGACATCCAGCCAAACAGCGCAGTATCATGTTCGCCTTTACGCATACCGGAAAGGTACTCGCCCCATTCATAAGAGACAATTTTTGCCGTTACGCCCACTTTTGCCCAGTCGCTCTGGATCATCTCGGCAATTCGCCGTGAGTTGGGGTTATATGGACGTTGAACCGGCATTGACCAGAGCGTCACTTCAAAGCCCTTCTCCTGCCCGGCCTGTTTCAGCAGTTCTTTCGCCTTTTGTGGATCGTAAGTGTAGTCGTTAAGGTCTTTTTTAAAGCCCATCATCTTCGGCGGAATGGGCGATTTTGCGACCGTGCCAGAACCTAAAAAGACCGCATTAATGATCGCGTTTTTGTCCGTGGCGTAATTCAGCGCCTGGCGAACCAGAAGATTATCCAACGGTTTCTTCTCTGTATTAAACGCCAGATACCCCACGTTCAGCGCATCAACGGTATGCAGCGTCAGATCTTTATTCTTTTTAATCTCATCAAACTGCACAGGCGCGGGCGCGGGAATAATCTGACATTCGTTGGTTTGCAGTTTTGCCAGGCGCGTCTGGACGTTAGGCGTAATCGAAAAAATCAGGTGCTTCGTCGGCACATCGCCATCCCAATAGTGAGGGTTCGCCAGATAGCGAATCTGCGCATCCTGCTTGTACTGTTGTAACACGTAAGGGCCGGTGCCAATCGGCCAGTTATCGACGTTTTCCGGCGTGCCTTTTTTCAGCATGGCATCGGCATATTCCGCCGACAGAATAGACGCAAAATCCATCCCCCAGTCGGCGAGAAACGCCGCATTCGGCTCGTTCAACACAAACTGTACGTGGTAATCGTCAAGCTTCTTCACCTCTTTGATCAATTTGTCCAGACCGACATCATTGAAGTATTCGTAGCTCCCCTGCGAAACGTTGTGATAGGGATGGCTGGCGTCTTTCTGGCGCAAGACGGAGAAAATAACGTCATCAGCGTTGAAATCACGGGTGGGCTTGAAGAATTTATTACTGTTGAACTTCACACCCTGCCTCAGGGTGAAGGTATAGGTTTTGCCGTCTTCAGAGATCGTCCAGTCAGTCGCCAGAGACGGGACCGGGGTATTTTTTAGCGGATCAAAATTGATTAATCGGTTGTACAGCACCTGAGAACTGGCCACAAACGAGGGGCCAGAACTGGCGATTTGCGGGTTAAACGATTCGGGAGACGCTTCCGAGCAATAGATGAGGGTATCCGTCGCTGCCGCCACGGCGGCTCCTGTGGGCAACATTGCGCTGAGCGCCAACGCAAGCACTGCTTTCCCTGTAGACATAGTTATAGGCCTTTTCATTTTAGTATTAAGGGGACCATCTGAGCATAGTTGACAAAAACTGACAAATAACGAATCACTCTCAGGTTATGCAAATCCGGCATTTTTCGCTGATAAATTCCGCAACGGACGTGAAAGAATTTCCCTTAAGTCTTTTTGTTAACGTCAAGAATTTTCCTAGTCCTCTATGCCTGGAAAATTCACCCCTTTTTGCCTCTCTTCCGCCGTTTGCATGTCGCGGCGACCCGTAAAGTAGATGCGTGAAGAAGTCTAAGGGACAATAACGTGGCAAAAACTCTCTTGCGTAGCGGCAATCTGGATGACTATCAGGCCGTGGGCGGCGGCGGTCAGGCCGTTTTTGATTCAGCATTGCAAATTCGTGAAACGCTGCGCCTGCGTAAACAGCAGGCCATGGCGGAATGTCTGGCGATACCGCAACTCAATGATACCGGCGAGCGCGTTGACTGGTATTCCCCGGTCGAGGGAGAGGCTATCGGGTGGAAATCCGCCAGTGAAGAGTCGCGTTTACGGGCGCTGCGCGTGCTGGCTGGCATGGTAGAAACGGCAGCAGCATTGAGTCGAAAAAGCCTGCAATCCGGTAAAACGTCTCTGCAACTGTTTGGATCGTTGCTGGAGAAAGCCCTTCAGTTCCCTGGCGAAAATCATGTTTTTTTGGTGAGCGGTAAGCCGGTTATCACCTTCTGGGGTTTCGTGAATCTCAATGAAAATACCCGTGATGAGGTCCTGGATTGCCTGCGCACCTTTGACGCGCCACCTGCGCTTTGCACAGAACCGGAGCCGGAAGATGAACCCGTACCCGAGGTAACCTTCGCTCAGGCGGATGAACCTCTGCTGGTGCCTGTTATCGAGCCACTCCCGGAGCCTGAGCCGATTTCAATTACTGCGCCGCATGTCAGTGAGCCGGAAACGCCAGCGCCGTCGGTGAAACCCGTCCGCCGTCTGCCGGTGTGGTGTTTACCGCTCGCGGCGGCGGTGATTGTGGTTATCGCTGCGCCATTGCTGTGGAAGCCATCGGTTGTCGTCACTGAATCCCCCGCCCCCGCGACGCTGGCCGCATCAGAGATAAAATCGTTGCCGAAGACAATCGCCCCGCTGCCGCTGCATCAGGCGGAAGTGATCCCGGCGCCTCAACCCGTGAAAAAAGCGGAGCAGTCGGTGGTGATTGCCGCCATCCCGAAAGATGCGCTGGTGATGGATGCCAATCAGATGAAAGCCGGGACGACACGTTTTTTAAACGGCAACTGGCGCGTGATTTTAGATGTGAAGGACCCCATCACCGGGAAAGCGCCTTCTCTGCGCTATCAGTTGCAAAACAATAAAGGCACCGCTCGCGTGGTGCATGGCGACAGCATCGTCTGTCGGGCCGAGGTGTTCTCTGGTCTGCATCAGACGGGTGAGCTGATGATCAAGAGTCGTGGCAATGCGCGCTGCACTGACGGTTCACGCTACCCGATGCCGGAAATTACCTGTAAAGCGGGCGTTAATGACGTCGCGACTTGCACGGCGCGTTACGATGCCCACGCGGCGCTGCCGTTGACGTTTAAAAAGATAGGTGCCTGATTTTATGCTGGTAAATCTGTGTGATTACAAACAAAGCGTAACGCTCATCGCCAACAGCGGCGTACAGTTTCTGGATTTCGGGCTGACGCCGCAGGAATCCGCGCACCTGGGACGGTTTGTGCGAAAAACCGCCAATGGCCCTTTGCTGCGGCTGGATTTCGATCTCAGCAGCGGTCGCTATACGTTACCGGTGCGAACCGGCGGGCAACCGGAAGTCGTTAAACCTGAAAGTACCCAAACGCTGCATCATTCGCTGGAGGTGCTTGACGGTGTCTGGCTGCCGCTGCCGTTTTTGCGCTTCAATCCCCCCCGCACTTTCGTGGAAGGCCCGGATAATTGGGCGCGGGTTCAGGTGCGCAAACTGGCGCAACCCGACGGGGCAGGAAACACCCATCGCGTTACCCTGGCGTTAGACAGCCAACTGGCACAGAACGTCTCTGCAACGCTTGCGCCAAACGAAAACGATCTGCTCAACGGTACGCGCTTTGCGCTCGCCTGGCGCGATGACGAAGTGGCCGATTTTCTGGATCAGACCTGGGTTGACGGCTGGTTGCGGGAAGCCTTTTTCCAACATCTTACCCAGAAAGAAGATCACTCAGAGCAGGACGTTCAACTGGCGCTGCGTAACTTTGAGTATCAGGCGCACTGGCTGAATCTGCTGACGCTGCTGGGCGAACAACTTGCGATGCCGGAAGTAAAACTGGTTACTCATACGCTGAGTACGCCTGCGATCCCGGTCGATTTGATTCTGGATGTCGGCAATACGCACACCTGCGGCGTCCTGATTGAAGATCACGGCGACGCCAACGACGGACTGCGCCAGACGGCAGAATTGCAGGTGCGTTCGTTAAGCGAGCCGCAGTTCCTCAACGATCCCCTCTTCACCAGCCGCCTGGAGTTCTCTGAAGCACGCTTTGGCAAGCAGCACTTTTCCGTCGAAAGCGGCCGTGACGATGCTTTTGTCTGGCCTTCCATCGTACGGGTGGGAGACGAAGCCCGAAAACTGGCCATGCAGCGTCTGGGCACCGAAGGCAACAGCGGGATCTCCAGCCCGCGCCGCTATCTGTGGGATGAAACGCCGGTATTGCAGGACTGGCGTTTTAGCCAGATGAACAGCAAAACCCAGCGCGAGCCGCTCGCCACCGCGTTTCCGTTAATGAACCTGATGAATGACGACGGAGAGCCGCTGTTCAGCCTGCCGCAGGATGACCGATTGCCGGTATTCTCCCCGCAATATAGACGCAGCACGCTGATGACCCACATGCTGTGTGAAATTCTGGCACAGGCGCTGGGGCAAATTAACAGCGTCGCGACCCGTCTGCGGCTAGGCTTTCCAACCTCTCCCCGTCAGCTACGTTCGCTGATTTTGACGTTGCCCTCTGCGATGCCGAAACAAGAGCGCGAGATTTTCCGCCAGCGCATGTTCGAAGCCGTCGCGCTGGTGTGGAAGGCGATGGGGTGGCATCCACAAGACGAAGACTTCGCCACCCGCAAACAGCAGGAAAAGAGCGTTATCCCGGTGCCCACGATCCAGATGGAATGGGATGAAGCCAGCTGTGGGCAGCTTGTCTGGCTGTACAACGAAGCGATTTCACACTACGCAGGTCGTACCGAATCCTTCTTTAATGCCCTCTCCCGCCCGGATCGCCTGCCAGAACCCAGTGAGGTAAAAGGTCGGGCGTTGCGCGTTGCCTCAATCGACATTGGCGGCGGCACCACCGATATGGCAGTCGTGCATTACCAGCTTGATGACGGTGTCGGCGCCAACGTCAAAATCACACCGCATTTATTGTTTCGTGAAGGGTTTAAAGTCGCCGGAGACGATCTGCTGCTGGATGTTATTCAACGTTGCGTCCTGCCTGCGTTGCAAACCCGTTTGCAGCAGGCCGGGGTGGGCGATGCCGCCGCCCTGCTGGCGACCTTGTTTGGCGACTCGGGGCGGATAGATACACAGGCGATTTTACGCCAACAAACCGCGTTACAACTGTTTATGCCGCTGGGTCATGCGGTGCTTAGCGCCTGGGAGCAGAGCGATGTTAACGATCCGCTGGCGGGATTACATGCCTCGTTTGGCGAACTGCTGCCTCAGCGTCCTACGCGCAACGTGATGAACTATATCCAGCAGGCGTTCAATCATGCGTTGCCGCCTGGCGCCCCAGCATTTGATCTGCTGAATGTACCGCTACAGGTGCAGTTCAGCACGTTACAGGACGCGCTGCTGGCGGGTCAGTTCACACTGACCTCCCCGCTTCATGCGGTCTGTGAAGCCATTTCGCACTATTGTTGCGACGTGTTGCTGGTCACCGGACGTCCTGCCTGCTTGCCAGGCGTGCAGGCACTGATCCGCCATCTGCAGCCGGTTCCGGTCAACCGAATTGTCTGGATGGACAACTACCGCGTGCATGAATGGTATCCGTTCAGCCAGCAAGGCCGCATTGGCAATCCGAAATCGACCGCTGCCGTGGGCGCGATGCTGTGCAGTCTGGCGCTGGACTTACGCCTGCCGCGCTTTAACTTCAAAGCGGCAGATATTGGCGCTTACTCCACGGTGCGCTATCTCGGGGTGCTGGATAACACGGTGAACACGCTGCGCGATGAGAATGTCTGGTATCACAACGTCGATCTCGACAAACCCGGCATGAAGCTGGACGCCCGTCTGCACTTCCCGTTACGCGGCAACGTTACCCTCGGTTTTCGCCAGTTGGCGAACAGTCGCTGGCCAGCTACGCCGTTGTACACCCTGAGCATCAATTCCGCCGAACTGGCGAAAACCATTGCCGGAGATGGCGTCTTAAACGTGCGGCTACAACTGCGCGGCACAAATAAAGAAAGCGGGCCGGAATCCTTCGTGTTGAGCGATGCCTGGCTACAGGATGGCACGCCTGTCGCCGCCAATGCCCTGACCCTCAAATTAAATACGCTGGCTGACCGCCGACACAGCGGCAGCCACTACTGGATCGACAGCGGGAGTGTGTACCTGAAATGAGTAAGCCGTTAAACACCACACAGGCCATCATTGACTGGGTTAATCACACTCGTCAGCAGACAACACGCCTTGATGATGAAGCCGATGCGCTGCTGGCGCGGCTCACCCAGGCTGGCATGAAAGAGTTGGCCCTTCACCAGGCGCAGGCCGCCAGAGGCAGCGTGGGGTTGTACGGGCATTCACAATCCGCGAAAGCACATCTGCTCAGCGCGCTCTGCAGAGGCGGCAACGGCAAATTGAATGTCGTTACGCCAGATCGTAGTTTTGACTATTTTTCACATATTAATCCGGGGCATGCGCCAACGAATATGGCGCTGCGTTTTACCCGGGACAACGTCGCAACCGACAGCGACTGGCCGCTGCATTTGCGGCTTATTAGCGAAGCGGATCTGGTGCAGATTTTTATCGCCCAGGCCTGCGCGCAGTCCGCCCATCGACCGGTTGAACGGTCGATCATCGAATCACGATTAGAAAAGTGGCAGGCGCTGCGCCAGCGTCAGTCTGTTCCGGGGGTGACGCCTGAAGACGTCGCGGCCATTGCCCATTTCTGGCGAACGTGTGTGCCCTCAGGGCAGCAGCAGATTGACGATGCGCTCTGGCACCAGTTTGCCACCCTTCTGCCCGCTGTCGATCTCACCACCCGGGCAAACGCGTGGGCGTTACTGTGGGGAGAGCAACCGGAACTGACCCGCCAATGGCTGGATCTGGCGCATACGTTGCAGCAAACCGGTCATGCTAAAGAAGTGGCGGCACCACTGAGTTTACTGGTCGACAATTTTGGTTTGCCGGCGGAAAGCTTTCTCACCCAGGGAGCGCAGAGTAGCGGAGAGACACAAAGCGATGTGGTGGTCCATCCGGTGGTGGAGGGGCAACTGCAGAATGCGACCAGCCTGTCGCTGGACGCCCTGGCGTTGTTAACCCGTGAAGTGGTTCTGACCGTTGAAGATACGGTGCTGGATAACGTTGATCTGTTGGATATTCCCCTGTCGCCTGACGTGGCGATTTCCCCGTTATGGCGGGCGAAACTGGACTGGATGCTGGAGAGTTATCGCCAGCGCTTGCAACCCGACGTTTTAGTCATCTGTAACGCTCTCTCATCCCGTTCGCAAACCCCGACTGTCGCTCGCAAACTATCCGGCTGGGTGTATGACACTCAACCGTTGCGCGACGCCGCCATGCCAGGGGTGGTGTGGGCGATTACCCCGCAGGATGCCCGCTTTGCGACGCAACAAAATCTGGATGAAGCCGTTCAGCAGTTAATGGGCAAACCCGGTTTACACTGGGGAACGCTACAGGCGCTGGATAAACACAGTTTACAACGCCTGGTGGAGTGGCTCTCACAGGCGACATCGCCAGCCCAGCGTCAGGCGCGGCTGACCTCGTTGATTGGGCAACATCATCAACAGCTCCGCGACCTGCTGCTTCCGGACGCGGATGAGCCGATGGCCGCCGAGATCGTCATCCGCCAGTTGCAGGCGCAGGCAGCCCGTCATGGCGAACTGCTCGACGGGCTGTTGCCGCCGATTCACCGTTTTGAGTCGTTGTTGCAGACTCAACAACCGCGTGAAGAACAGGTGAGCGGGCTGTTCAGTGAAGAGATCGACCTGTTCGCCGACATGCGCGATGCGCCCCGTCCGGCGGAAAACAAAGAGACCGGCGACCTGGCGCATCGAATGTGGGTTAACCATGTGCGTCAGTGGTGTCGTAATGAGGAGAATGCGCGTCGATTAGGTCTGGCGCCGGAAACGCTCCGACATACCGTGGATATTCTGGTCACCGCAAGCTATCGGCTCGCTCTGCCACAGCATTTACAGCAGATTATGCAGCGTGAAGCGGTTTGTGGCGCGCAGTTGCACGCCGGAATCGGCAACTTTGTCGCCTGGCTCGGCTATGCGGAGGTTGCAGAAGCTGCGCGTCCTGCCAGCCGAATCCGCAAAGGCACCGCTATTTTTAGCGCAACGGAGCAACCGCCGATGTCCCGCTTAACGCAACTGGACGAACAGCCCGTCCATGCCGCCAGTCGCTATGTCTATGACTGGCTGGTTGCGCTTTACACTCGCGCCAATGAAAACAAAGGATACCGGCATCCGCTGGATGTCACAGACGCAGACAAAAAGCGGTTGCGCGAACTCTTGCCACAGGTCTGATAACGAGGCCCAGGCCTCTTATCTGGCCGTGCCGTTTTGCATCAGAACAGTGAAAACATCAACGCGACAGGAAAACTCATCGGCCAGGTGGCGCCGACTAAAACGGCGCTCAGCAAGCGGATCCGTTTTTTATCGTGGGAGAGAAACCAGGTCGTCAAACAGGAGATTGACGCCATTACTGCGTAAAAAATTAACATCTTTTGGTAGACAGACATGTCAGGCATCCAGGCCAGAATTAAAAAACGCGCACAATATGCTCCCTTTTTTGATCTGCATCAAGTTTTATTGCCTTGAAACACGGATTTAACAGAAGCCCAACACAACTCTGTGATGTCCAGAATAAGTACTATTGCGAATAGTTTGAAGCCGTACTATACACATAAGGGCAATATAAAAAGGTGGCAAAAATGAATGTTTCCAGTAAAACCGTAGTGCTGATAAATGTCTTTGCTGCTGTGGGGCTTTTTGGTCTTATCTCTTTGAGATTTGGCTGGTTTTCTTGAATCAATACCGTGCTTGCAATGTAGAATGGCAGAGAGAATTTCTCCTCTCTGCCATCGATTTACGACCTTCCTGTAGATGAGACGTCCGGTTAATGCTTAACCATAACGTGGCGGACAACGGTGTAATCTTCTAATCCATACAGTGACATATCCTTACCGTACCCCGACAGTTTTTGCCCACCGTGCGGCATTTCACTCACTAACATGAAATGGGTATTCACCCAGGTACACCCATACTGCAGTCTGGCGCTCAGACGATGCGCGCGCCCAACGTCCCGCGTCCACACCGATGACGCCAGCCCGTACTGTGTATCGTTCGCCCACGCCAGCACCTGATCTTCATCGTCAAAGACGGTGACGCTCACCACAGGACCGAACACTTCGCGCTGCACAATGGCATCTTCCTGTTTCGCGCCGGCCAGCAGTGTCGGCGCAAAATAGTATCCCGCCCCCGCCACTTTATTACCGCCAGTGATGACCTTGATATGGCCAAGCGCTTTCGCCTCTTCCACCGCTTTGCTTACCCGCTCAAGATGGGCCAGCGAACTTAACGGTCCCAACTCGGTGGTTTCATCTTCCGGCGCGCCGGTCTTCAGGCTGGCGACGGCCGCACCGAGTTTCGCAACCAGCGCGTCGTAGACCCCTTTCTGGGCATAAATCCGGCAGGCTGCGGTACAGTCTTGTCCGGCATTGTAGAATCCAAAGGTGCGTACACCCTCGACTACGGCATCCAGGTCTGCATCGTCGAAGACAATCACCGGCGCTTTACCGCCCAACTCCATATGGGTACGTTTAATCGACGGCGCAGTATGACTGATAATGTGTTCGCCTGTGGCGATTGAACCGGTCAGGGAAACCATGCGCACTTTTTCATGACCCGTCAGCGGATCGCCCACCGTTTTCCCGCGACCGAACAGCACATTAATCACGCCAGCGGGGAAAATGTCTTTTGCAAATTCGGCCAGTTTCAGCGCCGTAAGCGGCGTGATTTCAGAAGGTTTAATCACCACACAGTTTCCCGCCGCCAGCGCAGGCGCCAGTTTCCAGGCCGCCATCATCAGCGGGTAGTTCCACGGGGCGATGGAGGCGACAACGCCGACCGGATCACGGCGGATCATTGAGGTGTGCCCTTCCAGATATTCCCCCGCCGCCAGACCGTTCAGGCAACGCGCTGCGCCCGCAAAAAAGCGGAATACATCGACAATCGCCGGGATCTCATCGTTCAGTACGCAGTGCAGCGGTTTGCCGCAGTTTTGCGACTCCAGCGCCGCAAAGACCCCGGCGTTGGCTTCGATCGTATCGGCCAGTTTAAGCAGCAGATCGGCGCGGGACTTGGGCGTGGTTTGCCCCCATTCGACAAATGCGCGATCGGCCGCCCGCACTGCGGCATCGACCTGCGCGGGTGAGGCTTCCGCAATCTCCAGAATCACCTCGCCCGTCGCGGGGTTGTAAACGGGTTGCTTTTCACCTTCACCGCTGACCAGCTCACCGTTAATCAGTAATTGATGTTGCATAGCATTTTCCCATATTGTCGTTTATTTACCGTTTTCGGCGAGCGAGTCGCCTTCACGTGTTAGCCACCAGGCACCTAAAATCGGAATCGTTGTCACCAGCATCACCAGCAATGCCACAACGTTCGTCACCGGGACATCGCGCGGTCGTCCCAGTTGATTGAGCAACCACAGCGGCAGCGTCCGTTCATGCCCGGCAGTAAATGTGGTAACGATGATCTCATCGAAGGAGAGCGCAAACGCCAGCATGCCGCCTGCCAGCAGCGCAGACCCTAAATTGGGCAGCACCACGTAGCGGAAGGTTTGCCAGCCATTTGCGCCAAGGTCCATTGACGCTTCCACCAGGCTCCAGGAGGTGCGTCGGAAACGGGCGACCACGTTGTTGAACACCACCACCACACAAAACGTCGCATGCCCCACCACGATGGTGAAAAAGCCCGGCTCCAGATTGATGGTCTTAAATGCGGTCAGTAAGGCCAGACCGGTGATAATCCCCGGCAACGCAATCGGCAGCAGCAACAGCAGCGAAATGGCATTCTTGCCAAAGAAGTCGCGTCGCCACAGCGCGGCCGCCGCCAGCGTTCCCAGCACCAGCGCGATCCCGGTGGATAACGCGGCGATCTTCAGTGACAACGTCACAGATTCCAGAATATCGCTGCGCTGCGCCGCGACGCTAAACCAACGAAGCGTCAGCCCCTGAGGCGGAAAACTAAACGCCGCATCTTCGGTGTTAAACGCATAGGTGGCGATAATCAGTATCGGGAAATGAAGAAAAATCACCCCGCCCCATGCGGCCAGTTTGAGGAGAAAAGGTGCGCGTTCAGAGTGCATCGAACGCTCCCAGGCGTTTCACGAACGCCAGATACAGTGCGATCAAGACCATCGGCACCAGAGTGAAGGCCGCCGCCATCGGCATATTGCCGATCGCCCCTTGTTGCGAATAGACCATGTTGCCGATGAAATAGCCGGGCGGCCCCACCAGTTGCGGCACGATAAAATCGCCCAGGGTCAGCGAAAAGGTAAAGATAGACCCTGCCGCGACGCCTGGAATGGCCAGCGGTAGCACCACGTAGCGAAAGGTTTGTCCTGGGCGCGCGCCCAGATCGGCTGACGCCTGGAGCAATGAAGGCGGCAAGCGTTCCAGCGCGGCCTGAACGGGGAGGATCATGAACGGCAGCCAGATATAGACAAACACCAGAAAACGCCCCAAACCGGAGGTTGACAGCGTGTTACCGCCGACGCCGGGTAGCGTCAGAAACGACATCAGCAAAGGTTCCAGCCCCATATGGGTCAGAAACCACTGCGCCACGCCGTCTTTTGCCAACAGCAATGTCCAGGCGTAGGCTTTGACAATATAACTGGCCCACATCGGCAGCATGACCGCGATGTAGAAAAAGGCTTTCATCTTGCCGCGGGTGTAACGCGCCATAAACCAGGCCATCGGGAACGCCAGAATCGCGCTGGCGATCGTCACCGCCACCGCCATCGTCAGCGTTCGCAAAATGATGTCGTAGTTGGCGGGATTAAACAGCGCCTGCAGGTTGGCCAGCGTCAGGTCAGGCGTCACCGACATGGTAAAATCGTCAAAGGTATAGAACCCTTGCCACAGCAATGTCAGCAATGATCCAAAATAGACGATGCCAAACCACATCAGCGGTCCCAACAGCAGCAGAAACAGCCCCAGCCCAGGGTTGCGCCAGAAAAATCCGGAGATTTTACTCAGGCGTTTTGATGGAGGGGGCGAATGTAATACGCTCATTGCCATTTACCTCTCCTCAATCAACGGCACCATGACGTTGCGTGACCATGAGGCCATCACGTTTTGTCCCGGTGACAACGTCGGGGACAGAATTTCCCCCGTCAGGTTGGCCTGACTGACCAGCAGCTTTTCGCCCCCGCTCAGTTTTAGCTCAAACCGGGTCGCCGCCCCCTGATACTGCACCGCCTGAATCACCCCTGCCGTCTGCACTTCACCCGGGACATTGAGCCGAATATGTTCCGGGCGCAGCGAGTACGTTCCGGCAAGGCCGCAGACACGGGAGGACATCGCCGTATCAAACACGTTTGATGTGCCGACAAACCCCGCCACAAAGGGTGTACGCGGTCGCATATAGAGCTCATGGGGAGAGTCAACCTGCTCGATACGGCCATTGTTGAACACCGCCACGCGATCCGACATCGACAGCGCCTCACCCTGGTCGTGGGTGACGAAGATGAAGGTAATGCCGAGCGACTGCTGCAGCTTTTTCAACTCCAGCTGCATCTGCTCGCGTAATTTGAGGTCAAGCGCACCCAGCGGTTCATCCAGCAGGAGCACCCGCGGTTCATTGACCAGCGCCCGGGCAATCGCCACACGCTGGCGCTGACCGCCGGAAAGCTGCGAAGGTTTACGTCCGTGAACAAAACCAAGGGCGACTTTTTCCAGCGCCTCCTGGGCCTGTGCATAACGCTGTTTTTTAGCAACGCCTTTGACCATCAGACCATACGCGACGTTGTCGAGAATCGACATATGCGGGAACAGCGCGTAATCCTGGAAGACGGTGTTGACGTCCCGCTCCCAGGGCGGTAATTCGCTGGCTTGCTGACCAAAAATTTTAATTTCACCGCCGGAGAGCTGCTCAAAACCTGCAATCAAGCGTAAGCAGGTCGTTTTGCCGGAGCCGGAAGGCCCCAGCATGGAAAAAAACTCACCGTCATTAATCGCAATACTGACGCCATCCACCGCCCGTACGTCACCGTACAGGCGTGAGACGTTCTCAAACTCCACTGCGTACGTCATAAATCACCCCAGAGGAATTAGCGACCGCCCATAATGGCAATGTAGTCCTGCGTCCAACGGCTGTAAGGCACAAATTTTCCGCCTTCCGCGATCGGTGTTTTCCAGAAAGCGATTTTGTCGAAGAAGTTGTAGCCGTTGGTTTCACACCCTTTTTCACCCAGCAGCGGGCTGGCTTTACAGCCATTGGGCACCACTGGCAAAGAGCCAAACCAGGCGGCGACATCACCCTGCACTTTCGGCGTTAGCGACCAGTTCATCCACTTATACGCGCACACCGGGTGTTTGGCTTCGCTGTGCAACATGGTGGTATCAGCCCAGCCAGTCACCCCCTCTTTTGGAAAGACCGTGGCGATAGGCTGGCCTTCGGCTTTCAGCGCATTCGCCTGATAAGGCCAGGCGCCCGAGGCGACCACGCCTTCATTTTTGAAATCACTCATTTGCACGGTGGTATCGTGCCAGTAGCGATGGATCAAACCGTGCTGGGTACGCAGCACTTCGAGTACGGCCTGGTACTGTCTCTCATTCAGCTGGTACGGGTCGGTGATGCCCAACTTCGGTTGGGTGGCTTTCAGATATAACGCGGCATCCGCAAGATAGATGGGGCCATCGTAAGCCTGGACGCGTCCCTGGTTTGTTTTACCATCCGGGAGATCCTGCTTAACAAACACCACGCCCCAGCTGTCCGGTGGCGTTGGGAATGTTTTGGTGTTGTACATCAACAGGTTCGGCCCCCACTGATACGGCGTGCCGTAAACCTTGCCGTCGACGTTAAACCACTCGCCTTTCACGACGCGCGGGTCGACCTCTTTCCAGTTGGGGATCAACGCCGTGTTAATCGGTTGCACGCGTTTGCCCATAATCAGTCGCAGCGACGCATCGCCCGAGGCGGTCACCAGATCGTAGCCCCCTTTCGCCATCAGGCTCACCATCTCATCTGACGTTGCGGCAGTTTTCACATTGACCGCACAGCCCGTCTCTTTTTCAAACTGAGTGACCCAATCGTACTGTTTATCGGTTTGACCCCGTTCGATGTAACCAGGCCAGGCGATAATATCCAGACGACCTTCCGGTTTTTCTAATGAGGTGGGCGGTTCGGCGGCGTGTGCGGTCATCAATGTCATACTGAGCGCACACAGGCTGCTGCGGGCAAATTTCTTGCTCATAACGTCTTACTCCTGTCGCAAAATATTGAGCGGCAGCCTTGCCGTAAATATATGTCCTTTCCTAAAAATAGTCGGCGCCTTTGAAGCGCACCTGTCGGGGCAAGGAAATTTAATCAGGTTGTGAGCTGACGCGCATTACGCCGCAGATAGCAGCAACAATGCTAAATCTTCTGGAGTATAGACAAGGAGTTAGGGCGCAGCGGAAAAATAGAGCGGGCTATTCAAATTTCCTATGACGGGCAATACGTTAATAGCGATGGGGTTAACAATCGGTCATGAATAACTATTTTGAAAATGCCCCGGCGCTATTCAAATTAAAACAATAGCGCCAGAGAATTTATTTCAGCATACCGCGAATCAGATTTCCGAGTTGTTTCACCGCCTGCTCTTCTCTTTCTCCCCAGGGCCAGGCGGTATTAAAACGAAAGAAACGCGTCCAGGTGTCAGCGGTGGAAAACATTTTTCCTGGGGCGATACTGATGTGATGTGCCAGCGCCTGCGCGCTCAACTCTCCGGCATCCAGCGAATCAGGCAGCTCCAGCCAGAGAAAATAGCCACTGTCGTTATGGTGTATTTTGACCTCTGCGGGAAGGTGGCGGAGTAACGTTTGCCAGGCCTGTTGCTTGCGCTCGGCAAGCTGGCGGCGCAAACGGCGCAAATGGGCGTCATAACGGCGGGTCGCGAGATAATCCACCAACGCCAACTGCATTGGCGAACTGGTGGAAAGCGTGCTCATCAGTTGCAGCCGCTGGATTTGTCGGGCGTGCTGACCCGCCGCAACCCAGCCGATGCGAAATCCTGGCACCAGACATTTCGAAAACGACGAGCAATGTAACACCCTGTCGCTGCGATCCCAGGCCTTGGCGGGCAAGGGTTTTTCACGACCAAAATAGAGTTCGCTGTAGACATCATCTTCTATCAGCATCACGTTGTACGTTTCCAGCAGTGCGACCAGTCGCGCCTTTTTCTCGGGGCTGAGCGTGAAGCCGAGCGGGTTTTGGCTGTTGGTCATCAACCAGCACGCTTTCACCGGATACTCCTGTAACGCCTGTTCCAGCGCCGCTAAATCAATGCCCTCTTTGACATCGGTCGCCACCGACAGCGCTTTCAGGCGTAGCCGTTCTAACGCCTGCAACGCGCCGTAGAAACAGGGATTTTCAACAATCACCCAGTCGCCGGGTTCGGTCACGGCCTGCAGACTGAGGTTTAACGCCTCCAGCGCCCCGGCCGTGATCACGATTTCATCCGGAGAGACGGTAATGCCTTGCTGGGCATAACGGCGCGCAATCGCATGGCGCAACTCGGCATTCCCCGGCGGCAGGTTTTCAATGACGCTCATCGCCGTGGCGGTCTTGCTGACCTGGGCCAGGGAACGGTTAAGCTGCTGTAAGGGGAAGAGTCGCGGGTCGGGAAACGCCGAGGCAAACGGCATGACGGAGGCGTCCCGGCTGGCCTGTAATATCTCAAAAATATAGGTATTGATGTCCACCGCTTCATCACGCATGACCTGCGCAGGCGGCACCACCGGCTGGCGCACCGGACGCGGCGCCACATAGTAGCCCGATTGCGGGCGGGCAATGATGCGCCCCTGACTTTCCAGCAACTGATACGCGTGACCGACCGTCATAAAGCTCATGCCGCTACTGGCAACCTGCTCTCGCAACGACGGCAAACGGTCGCCGGGCTGCCACACGCCGGAGGCGATTTGATCGCGAATCTGTTCGGCCAGTCGCTGATATTTCTTCATTTCTCTTCCTGAACGCGTACAGGGATAAACGTAGTGTATATCAGTTTACATAATTGTCTGGTTTTTGATAACTGTTATGAACAATTTAGCTCAAAACCTGATACCCGCTTGCCAGTCACACGAGCGTCAGTTTCAGTTCTTTCCCCAGCGCTTTGGCTGCAGCCTGAACGGTATCGATTTTCGTCGAATGGCGTAAATCAAAGAGCCGGGTAATTTCTTGTTTTGGCTTACCAATTCGCGTTGCCAACTCCTGCTGCGTGATGCTTGATTCCAGAAATGCGTTGAGTAACAAAATCTTGGAGGTCACGCTTAGCGGGACGTCTACGTAAGCGTCCGCATCGCAAAGCACCGAAGGCTGCGGTATCGGTTCATTGTCTTCAAAATAAAATTCTAACGCGGTCATCAGCGCGTCGAAGGCCGCCTCTAAAGATTCCTGACGCGTATCACCCTGTGTTAATGCCTCTGGGATGTCCGGGAACGACACGACATAACCGCCTTCTGGCGCAGGCGTTAAATTGACGGGATAGCGCATAATGATTTGAGACTCTCGCATGTGGTCAACCTCTTTATCCGTGATGATCAACGCAAACCAAGCTGCTTAAGTAAGGCTTTACGCAACGGTTCTTTTATCTCATCGCCGGGATGTCTGGGCATGACGCTGCGTTTCCCGTGATATCTCAGTTTCAAATGGTTCGCACCATTTGTCACTTCAACGCCCTGAGATTCAAGCCAGCGCTTTAATTCGCTTTGCTTCACTGCGCCCCCAACGGTGTATTATAACCACAAAGTAAACGTTTATGTTTACCTGTCTCTCTTTTTAGCATCTATACCACGCTTTTCTTCATCCTGTATCCCCGACATTTAAAAACGGGAACGCGGATTCCAGAATCGCGTTCATCCGCCACAACTCATAACAGCGTGCAACTGTTATGGTTAAATAAGCGGATTCTGTTTCTGCCACTGAACATGCCGGGCGCTTAAAATTGCGCTGAATCAATTTTCCCTGTGGAGTTAGGCATGTTCGGTCTTGATGCGTTTCACCTGGCGCGGATCCAGTTCGCGTTTACGGTTTCTTTCCACATTATTTTCCCCGCGATTACCATTGGGCTCGCCAGTTATCTGGCGGTACTGGAAGGCCTTTGGCTGAAAACGAAAAACCCCACCTGGCGTTCGCTGTACCATTTCTGGTCAAAAATTTTCGCCGTTAACTTTGGTATGGGGGTTGTCTCCGGGCTGGTGATGGCCTACCAGTTTGGCACCAACTGGAGCGGTTTTTCCGAGTTCGCGGGCAGTATTACCGGCCCGTTGCTCACCTATGAAGTGCTAACCGCCTTCTTCCTGGAGGCGGGATTCCTCGGCGTGATGCTGTTTGGCTGGCACAAAGTCGGCCCCGGCCTGCACTTTTTCTCTACCTGCATGGTGGCGCTGGGCACCATTATTTCTACCTTCTGGATCCTCGCTTCAAACAGCTGGATGCAGACGCCGCAAGGGTATGAAATCGTCAACGGCCAGGTCGTGCCGGTCGACTGGTTTGCCGTCATTTTCAATCCTTCTTTCCCCTATCGCCTGTTGCATATGTCGGTGGCGGCATTCCTGAGCAGCGCGTTGTTCGTGGCCGCTTCTGCAGCCTGGCACCTGTTGCGCGGTAATAACACGCCGGCCATACGTGCAATGTTTTCGATGGCGCTGTGGATGACCTTAATCGTCGCACCAATCCAGGCATTGATCGGCGATATGCACGGGCTGAACACCCTGAAGCATCAACCGGCGAAAATCGCCGCCATCGAAGGTCACTGGGAGAATCCTCCCGGCGAGCCCACGCCACTTCTTCTGTTTGGCTGGCCGGATATGGAGCAGGAACGTACCCGCTACGGACTGGCGATTCCCGCGCTGGGTAGCCTGATCCTCACGCACAGTCTGGATAAACAGGTCCCCGCGCTGAAAGAGTTTCCAAAACAGGATCGTCCGAATTCAACCATGGTGTTCTGGTCGTTCCGCATTATGGCCGGGCTGGGCATGTTGATGATTCTGTTGGGCGCCCTCGCGCTATGGCTGCGTTACAGAGAACGGCTGTACAGCTCGCGACCGTTCCTGCGCTTTGCGTTATGGATGGGGCCCTCCGGATTAATCGCCATTCTGGCCGGATGGGTAACGACTGAAGTCGGTCGCCAGCCCTGGGTGGTTTATGGTCTGCAACGCACCGCCGATGCCGTCTCCGCTCACGGCGATCTGCACATGAGCATCAGTTTGCTGGGTTTCTTCGTGGTCTACAGTTCCGTGTTTGGCGTCGGCTACAGCTACATGATCCGCCTTATCCGCAAAGGACCACAGGACGATGATCCAACCCTTCCGCCAACCGGTACGCCTGCACGGCCGCTTTCTGCTGCTGTCCTCGATTCTCAACAAGAGGCACATCGCTAATGGGTATTGATTTATCAGTAATTTGGTTTGTTATCATCGTGTTCGCCACGCTGATGTATATCGTGATGGACGGCTTCGATTTGGGGATCGGCATCCTGTTTCCCGCCACCCGGGATGCCGACGATCGCGATGTGATGGTGAATAGCGTCGCCCCGGTCTGGGACGGTAATGAAACCTGGCTGGTGCTGGGCGGCGCGGGATTATTCGGCGCCTTTCCGCTGGCCTATGCGGTGATTGTCGACGCACTGACCATCCCGCTCACGCTGATGCTGATTGGATTAATCTTTCGCGGCGTCGCCTTTGAGTTTCGTTTCAAGGCCACGCCTGCGCACCGACCGTTCTGGGACAACGCCTTTCTGGGCGGATCGATACTCGCAACGTTTTCGCAGGGGGTTGTCGTCGGCGCGGTGATCAACGGATTTTCCGTCACAGGACGCAGTTACAGCGGAGGGCCATTCGACTGGCTGACGCCCTTCACGCTGTTTTGCGGTGCCGGACTGGTCGTGGCCTACGCGTTACTGGGCGCCACCTGGCTGGTCATGAAGAGCGAAAATCCCTTGCAGGATAAAATGCGGGCGGCGGCGAAAAAATGGCTGATGGCGTTATTGCTGGTGATTGCCATCATCAGTCTCTGGACGCCGCTGGCGCACAGTGACATTGCCGTCCGTTGGTTTAGCCTGCCGAATCTGTGGTTCCTGCTACCCGTGCCGGTGCTTGTTGGGCTTTGCAGCCTGTGGCTGTGGCGATCGCTGAACCAGCCTGAAAGCCATGCGCTGCCGTTTGTCCTGACATTAGGGCTGATTTTCCTCGGTTTCAGTGGTCTGGGGATCAGTATTTGGCCACACATTATTCCGCCGTCTATCACCCTATGGCAGGCGGCAGCGCCCGCACAAAGTCAGGGCTTTATGTTGGTTGGCGCGCTGCTGATTATCCCTGTCATCCTGGTTTACACCTTCTGGAGCTATTACGTATTTCGTGGAAAAGTTCAACATGGCGAGGGGTATCATTGATGGAACACTCAGTCTGGAAACGCTTGATGTGGCTGGTTATCTTGTGGGGAGGCAGCGTGCTGGCGCTGGCCGCCGTGGGCATGTTCTTTCGCGTATTGATGGCGGCAGCCGGGTTTAAAGCGCACTAGTCCATCTGCCGGGGGCCGCCCGCTCCCGGCACTTGCCATTCTTCAGCACACGCTGACAAAGTCTTTTCGCAAATTTGAATTTTTGAATAATAACCCGACGAAACCGTGGGCATGATAGCCGCAAAAGGTAATCAGACGGTGGCATGATGTTTACGAAAGCGTTATCAGTGATGTTACTGACCTGCGCGCTGTTTTCGGGTCAGTTGATGGCGGGACACAAAGGGCACACATTTTTGTGGGTAAAGAACGTGGATCATCAGCTTCGCCATGAAGCGGACAGCGATGAACTTCGTATGGTGGCGGAAGAGTCTGCGGAAGGCTTGCGCGAGCACCACTACTGGCAAAAATCACGCAAGCCTGAAACCCATTTTCGCTAAAACTTAATCTTTACGCTTCGGCAGCGTTTTCATGAGATCTTCCGGGCTGACCGACGCCACCACACTCCCCGGCATCGGCATTTTCAGAATATGATTTTTGATCTTGCCGATGACATGCATTTCACACGGACGACAATCAAACTTCAGCGTCAACACTTCATCGCCGTGGACCAGTTGCATTGGCGTGGCCTTCCAGCTCTTGATATTGCCTTTCGCCTGTTTCGGGCACAGGTTAAACGCAAAACGCAGACAGTGCTTGGTGATCATCACCGGTACGTCGCCTTTTTCTTCATGCGCTTCATAGGCCGAATCAATCAGTTGCACACCATAACGGTGGTAAAACTCACGCGCCTTGCGGTTATAGACGTTCGCCAGGAAACTGAGATGGCTTTCCGGATAGACCGGCGTAGGCTCCGCGACCGGTTTACGGTGACCGCGCTGATAGCTGGCAAGACGCGCGGTGTCGAGCATCTCGGTGGCTTCCCGCCGGAACTGGTTAAGCACGCTGTTCGGCACAAACAACGCGCCGGGCAGCGTTACCTCAACGTTGCGGGCGAAGTACATCGTCTGCCCCAGTTTGGCTAAACCGTCTTTTAAGTTGCTCAGCGCTTTTTCAGCATTGTTGGCTTCGTCGAACTGACCGTCCAGACTGTGCGTGATGCTGACGCCCTCTTCGCTGGTCAGCGTCAGGATCAGTTGTTCCTGCCAGCCGCCCAGTTCAATATCAACCGCCACGCGGCGTTCACTGGAGGTTTTCGTTAATGCCTGCTGCCAGTTGTGATCCAGGTTACGATTGAGTGGGTGATGTGGGCGCACCTTGTGCAGATCCGCGGGCATCTCATTTGGCCAGACGCGATAACGATTCTGCCCCGTTTTTTCAACGGTATTGGCGCGAAAACCGACTACGTCACGCTTGATCAGCACATTTAATCCGTCGCCGTTGGCCAGCGGTTCCGTGACTTCGACGTCCAGATGATCTTTCGCCACTTTAAGAACTTCACCGACCGGAAGACCAATAAATTTCGGTGAGTCAAAAGCGCCAATGTCGCCTTTGCGGTCATTCACAAAGTAATCGGTGCTGCCGCGATGGAACGTTTTGTCCGTCGAGGGAATAAAGAAATGTTCAGTACGTCCCGCTGACGCCCGCGCCAGGTCGCTACGATCGTCGATAATCGCATCCAGCATCTGCCGGTAATGGGCGGTGATGTTCTTCACGTAGCTCATGTCTTTGTAGCGCCCTTCAATCTTGAAGGAACGCACACCGGCGTCAATCAACGCCCCCAGATTGGCCGTTTGGTCGTTATCTTTCATCGATAACAGGTGTTTTTCATAGGACACCACCCGCCCCTGATCGTCTTTCAGCGTATACGGCAGTCGGCAGGCCTGGGAACAATCGCCACGGTTGGCGCTACGTCCGGTCTGCGCATGAGAGATATAGCACTGCCCGGAGTACGCAACACAGAGCGCGCCGTGGACGAAGAACTCAATCGTGGCGTCACTCGCCTGGTGGATCGCCTGAATTTGGCTCAGACTCAGCTCGCGCGCCAGCACAATCTGGGTAAAACCGACATCAGCAAGAAACTTCGCTTTCTCAACGCTGCGAATATCGCACTGGGTACTGGCATGCAGTTCAATGGGCGGGATATCCAGTTCCAGAATCCCCATATCCTGCACAATCAGTGCGTCCACACCGGTCTGATACAGATCGGTAATCAACCGCTGCGCGGGTTCCAGCTCATCATCATGCAAAATGGTATTAAGCGTTACAAAGATCTTCGCGCCATAACGGTGAGCGAATGGCACCAGTTCAGCGATATCTTTCAGGCTGTTACTGGCATTATGACGAGCACCAAAGCCGGGGCCGCCGATATAGACGGCATCAGCGCCATGCAGAATCGCTTCACGGGCGATGACCGTGTCGCGGGCCGGGCTTAACAGTTCGAGGTGATGAGGTTGCTGGCGCATACAGTGATTACCATCCGATAACAGCAAAATGGCGGCTATTGTAGTCAGAAGTACCGATTTACGGAATACTTTTCCCCTTTAACGCCGTGGGTAATGAATGAGTGAATGAAAGTGCGCGGTTTGCCCACCGCTGTTGCGATACGCGTGGGCGGCGTCCCCGGCAAAGCGCTCGCCCTCTCCGACCTGTAGCGTTTTCCATTCACCGTCGATGCGCATATCCAGTTGACCCGAAATGACCACCACATGCTCGATAACACCGCGTTCATGCGGGGTTGATTCACTGAGCGCGCCGGGCGCCAACAGAATAGAAAAATGGTCAAAACAGAGCTCAGGATCCCAGGGAAACAGCGGTGTGACCACCATCGCCTGCTGTTGTGGGTCAAAGGCTGGCGGCGTCCCGGATTCCGGCGGCGAAATAAAGGTTGAAAACGGCACATTCAGCCCGGTCGCTATCTTCCATAACGTCGCCACCGTGGGGCTGGACTCATTGCGTTCTATTTGCCCGAGCATGGCTTTTGAGACCCCCGTCGCCTCGGCCAGACGTGACAGACTCCATTCACGCTGCTGGCGCAGCGTTTTCAGGGTAGTGGCCAGATAGTGGGTCAGATTGTCCATATTTCTCCTCCCGCAAAGACTTAGCTTATCACTTGTACGCTATAACGCACAAATGCTACAGTGAGCGACCGCTATAACGCACAAGAGGGTCCCCATGCGTTCATTTTCTCTTCCTCTGCCGACGGTGCTGTCCGGGTTTGTCGCCGTTCTGGTGGGCTACGCGAGTTCCGCAGCCATTATCTGGCAAGCGGCTATTGCCGCCGGAGCCACCACCGGGCAAATCGCCGGGTGGATGACGGCGCTCGGCGTCGCTATGGGCGTCAGTACCCTCGCGCTGACGTTGTGGTATCGCGCGCCGGTGCTGACAGCGTGGTCGACCCCTGGCGCGGCGTTGCTGGTCACCGGACTGCAGGGATTAACGCTTCAGGAAGCGGTCGGCGTTTTCATTGTCGCCAATCTGCTGATTGTCCTGTGCGGGGTTACCGGGCTGTTTGCAAGGCTAATGCAGATAATTCCACACTCTCTCGCTGCGGCCATGCTGGCGGGGATCCTGCTGCGTTTTGGTTTGCAGGCCTTTGCCCGTTTTGACGGTGAGTTTGTGTTGTGTGCCGGTATGTTATTCGCCTGGCTTATGATGAAAATCATCGCGCCGCGCTACGCCATTATCGCCGCGATGGTGGTGGGAATGGTGATTGCGCTGCTAAAAGGTGACATTGTCACGCAAAGTATTCAGTTTTCACCGGTACTCCCTGCCTTTATCGCCCCGCAGTTTTCCTTTGCGCACTCGCTTAGTGTAGCATTACCGCTGTTTCTGGTGACGATGGCGTCGCAAAATGCCCCCGGCATCGCCACCATGAAAGCCTCGGGTTATGCGTTGCCGGTTTCACCATTGATCGTTTTCACCGGGCTTCTGGCTCTGCTCTTCTCCCCCTTTGGTGTCTACTCCATTTGCATTGCTGCCATTACGGCGGCGATTTGCCAAAGCCCGGAGGCGCACCCGGACGCCAAACGTCGCTGGATGGCGGCAGCGTCGGCGGGGACATTTTATCTGCTGGCCGGTGTGTTTGGCGGTTCCGTGACCAGCCTGATGGCCGCCCTGCCCACCAGTTGGATTCAGATGCTGGCGGGACTTGCCCTGTTAGGCACCATCGGCGGAAGTTTACATCAGGCGTTGATTGATGCCACAGAGCGCGACGCGGCTATCGTCACATTTTTAGTGACCGCAAGCGGAGTGACGTTGCTGGGGATCGGTGCCGCATTTTGGGGACTCATCGCTGGGGGGATTTGCTATGGCGCGTTACGTCTGATACATCGGAGAGTATAAAAAATTGCGCCATCCGAAGATGGCGCAGCAATCTTATTTCTGGATCGGTTTATTGACATCAAACATGGTGGCATCGGTCGCCATGTCGTCAACAACTTGCTTCAACGTTTCGAACGCCATCGGCGTGTTTTCGTTGTTCAAATCTTTACCTTCACCCTTACGGACCACTTTCATCACCGGCTTATTGGTTGCCGCGTCAATCAGCTCGCCTTCAAAGTAGAGGCTGGTATCCATGTCGCGGTGGCCCGTTGCCATCTGTGTCCCTGCAATAACTAACGCTACAGGAACCACTTCATAGAATTGCAGTCCTTCTTTGCTGGTATCCACACCGGTAATTGCACCGCGGAAGATCAGGCTACGCGGACCAGGGGTCGCGACCAGCGGTTTACGCTGCCCAATAGCGGTTTTCATTTTGGTGTTGGTGTAGTTCAGCAGTTTATCGAGAACTTGCTGTCCAACCTGAGTGCTAGGTTTAGGAACCGGGTAATAGGTAACCGGGTTATAAACGATGCTATCGTATTTAGACGCATTGTAATTGGGATCGACCCAACGTAAAACCGGATGCCCCGTAGCAGATTTTGTTTCCTGAAGACCAGAATAGTCTTTTAAAAAACCCGAGTATTTATCTGGCTGAATGACTTTAGACGCACAGCCTGATAACGCCAGTAAACCAGTAAGCACTGCAACTTTTATTAAAGTTTGAGCACACATGAAACGATCCCTTAGTTTTGAAGATATGCATCTGAAATAATAGCAAAGAGAAAATAAATACGATGTACCAAAAATGGTATCGTCCGCACAAATTTGATCTCTGCATCCGATAAAACCCTTATCGAATGCAGAATGGATGATAATCATCGTAAATCAATCAGATTTAGCCGTTTTTTCGCGCCAGCATTGTCGCAAAACGTAATTTAATTCGGTTACCGTTAGCATCCGTACGATGTAATTCCCCAACATCTTCATTGTATTTCAGCAGTTCCCAGCCTTCATAATAACGACATAATTCGCCTTCTTTAAAAGCAAATGGGAAACCCACGGTACACGGGAAGTCTTCCGTATCCATTGCCGCCACGATCAGGTTATACCCTCCCGGTTTTGTACAACGCTGCATATTGGCAATCAAACCGGGAATGGTGTTGGCTTCAAGGAACATCAACACCACGGTAGAAAGAATAAAATCATACTCGCCATCAAAGCTTAGCGTGTTGAGATCAACAATTTTTTCATGCAAATTGTCCAGCCCTTCCGCCGCTTTAATGCGTTCCACGTTGGCGATACTCATCGGGTTTTTATCCCACGCCGCCACATCGAAACCGTTAGCCGCCAGATAAAGGCTATTGCGGCCGTTGCCACACCCCAGATCCAGTGTTTTTCCTGGTTTTACAACCTTAACCGCCTCTAACACTTCAGAATGGGTGCGGGTGAGGTCGTATTTTTCCGTAAAGTAATTTTCGTCGCGAAGAGTCATTTTTTATCCTCAGATTTCTGTAATGTTGCACGTTCAGCGCGAATCAGCAGCCTTCCCTGCATCAGCAATGCAACCGTACGTACCAGCAATAACGCAATAATTAAATTGGTGAAAATAAACAGTGGGATCGATAAGGTATGGAAAAAACCTGTCGGCGCGCCGTGCCCCAGATGCAATCCGGTGGTGGCCAGCGCAGAAACGCCGAACGAGAAGCTCCAGAACGAGGCATTAAACGGTTGTGACAGATACCAGGGCATCAGTCGCAACATAAAAAGCAGTTGCAACAGACCGTAGCCAAACAGCATCTTCGCCAGAATGTCGCCTTCTCCGCCGTTGACGCTCAGCCAGGCGCTACAGGCCACCAGCGCGGGCGCAAGCTGAATGCCAAGGGAGGTGCGTAACATCGTCGGAAACTCTCCGGCGCTGCGCAGACGCTGCAAAATGACCGGCTCCAGGCTAAGCCACGAGAACACGCCAGCACCTAAAAAGACCAGTCCGGCATCATTAAAGCCGAGCGCCCCACAGGCCATCGCACTGATAAAGTTGTTCGCCACCGTTGGCAAATATAAACCCGGCGTTGTGGCCTCTTCAGGGTGCGAGCCCCGCCACAGCCCGGCCGTTTGCCACGCGGCGTAGGTCAACTGAATGACGACCCCGATGCTGAATAACACCACGGATAACGGGCGACACCAGGGAACAAAGCCAATGGCCACCAGCATGGTGGTCGCGGGAAACAGGCTCACAAAGCTGCTCATCACCGGATGGCGCACTTCGGCCAGCACACTGTGGGGAAAACGCACCAGGCGACTGAGAAACGCAAGCGTCAGCAATCCCCAGATGATCATCGCCAGTATCACCAGTCCATCGCCAATCCAGTGGCTTACAGGCCAGATATGGCTTGCATAGCGCCACGCGAAGCCCATACCGATGATGCCCAGAACCATGCCAAAATATCCCGCCGGAAGATTAAGCACCCGGTCGCTCTGCTTTTTCTTACTCATTTTGTTTAATTTATAAAGTATATTTGAAATGCATTTTATGGAATTTCAGCGGGTTTATCCAGAGCCGAAATCTTTGCTACGGTTATCTTAAGCGACTGAGTGGAAATAACCCATGACCAAATACCGTCTTAGTGAAGAACAGCGATCGTTTAGTTTTCAGGAGAATGGCAGTAAAAAAAGCATACCCCTGCGCCAGATAATCGCTCTGAAAGACTTTAACGACGTCAAAGCCGGCACGCCCGGCGGTTGGGTGGACGCGGATTCTGTTCTCGCGCAGGAAGGCCACTGTTGGATCTACGATGAAAACAGTGTGGCCTTTGCCGGCGCACGGATTTCAGGGAATGCCCGAATTACCCAATATTGTGTGATCAATGATGACGCGCAGGTCGGTGGCAATAGCTGGATTGATCGGGCGGAAATCAGCCATGGCGCCCGAATAAGTGACAACGTCACCGTGCAGCATTCCGTGGTTCGCGGTATTTGTCACCTCTTTGGCGATGCCCGCGTGTTGCATCAGTCTGAAATTATCGCCGCGATTGGGTTAACCCACGCTAACGACCTGATGCTGCAAATCTATGATCGCGCCACTGTGAGCCGATCGCGGGTGGTGCACCAGGCACAAATCTATGGCGACGCGATCATCAATGAAGCGTTTATAGAGCACCGGGCTGAAGTGTTTGATTTTGCCCTGATCGAAGGTAACGCCGAAAACAATGTCTGGATTTGCGATTGCGCGAAAGTGTACGGCCACGCCCGCATCATCGCCGGGAGCCAGGAGGATGCCATTCCCACTCTACGCTACAGCTCGCAGGTGGCCGAACACGCCACCGTGGAAGGCAATTGTGTGTTGAAACATCACGTGCTGGTTGGTGGGCGCGCCCATCTCAGCGGCGGGCCCATTCTGCTCGATGATCATGTCTTAATTGAGGGCGACACCCGTGTCATCGGCGAAGTATTGATAGAACACCGCGTTGAGATCACCGACCGGGCGACGGTGGAAGCCTTTGACGGCGACATGATCCACCTGCGCGGGCCGAAGACCATTAACGGGGAGCAGCATATTACGCGTACCCCCCTGGCGGGTTTACTGTGAAACGGTATCGATAATACGGGCGTACATATTGACGTCGTGATAATCACCGTTGAGAAATTCAGCCTGTTTCATGCAACCTTCCAGCGTGAATCCATTTTGGATAGCCACGCGGTTACTTTTTGCATTATCGACCCGGCATTTGATGACAAACCGCCGGATCTCGCCGCGCTGCGCATAACAATCGATAATGCCCTGTAGCGCACGCGAAAGGATCCCCTGCCCCTGATGGTCTTCATCAAGCCAGTAACCGATATAGGCTGTTTTGTTCAGGGGTTCGATTAAATTAAACGAAATGACGCCCACGACATCGGAATGCTTAAAAATAAGGTACATTTTGGCGTATCCACGCTCGTGCAACATCTTGTTGCCCTGCACGTTTTTGCGCGTGTCATCTTCAGAATTCACGAATTGCGGCCAGTTCAACGACGCTTGCAGCCACACTTTATTTTTGAGGACCAACTGGTGCAGAGCCGTAACGTGACTTTCGTCTACCGCCCGCAGTTGTAAGGTGTCGTCGAGAGTGATGATGTCGGACATTTCAGGCCATTCCCTTATAAAAAATCAAGATGGCCAGAATAGTATCAGATGAAGGGCCTCACCGCGGGTGAAGCCCTTGAGAACATGCGTTATTCAACGCTTTCTTTTTGCAACATTTTAAGCAGATCGTCCTTCAACAGGAGTTTCTGTTTCTTCAGGCGAACAATATCCAAATTGTATCCCCGGCCATCTGAACCTTCCAGCCGGGCAATCTCGTGATCAAGTTTATTGTGTTTTTCAAACAAGGACAGAAAGCGAGGATTCTCGGTTTTCAGTCGGGAAATGAGATCTCTGTACTCTGGAAACATACGCTCTCCCTGTGAGTGGCAAAAATGTGTATAGCAAATACACACAGCCAGCTTACGCATTTGGCGCAGAGAATAATGCGAACGGGATCGTGTTTAAATCGTGTACAGGTATCAATGGCAGGAAAGGTGAAAACGGCTCCTCCACGCGGGAAGAGCCGTGCTAAACATTATTCGCGCATGATGCGATCGTCAACATACCGGCGTTTGTCCGGCGCTGGCGGGAAGTAGTGATACAGCCAGGTTTCGCTGATGGCGTCGCCCTGACAGCGCAGGAACAGGCGCATATCCACCGGGTCGGTAGAGTCTGAGGTTGGATACCAGTCAAACTGAATGCGATAGCCGTCGAAAGGCTCAACATAGAGAATTTCGATCTGTTTCGCTTCACCGCTGGAGAGCGTAATCACCGGCTCAATGCCCTTCGGCGCTGCCGCTTTCAGATCGCCGCCCACGAAATCAATGGCAAAACGACGCGACCATTTTTCCGGGTAATGTTCGCCCGGCGCCCAACCTTCCGGGAACCCGCCCATACCGGTACGGGTTGCCATGACACGCGCCAACGGCGAGCGTACCGGCGGTTGCGCACTCCAGTACAGACGGTATTTGAACTCCAGTTCATCACCGGCTTTTATCGCTTTCTCCGGTTGCCAGAAGCAGACCACGTTGTCCAGCGTTTCACCGGTGGTCGGGATCTCCATCAGGCCAATCGTTCCCTTGCCCCATTGATTGCGCGGCTCTACCCACAGGCTTGGACGTTTGTTATACCAGCCCATAATGTCCTGATAGTGGGTAAAATCACGATCAAGCTGCAACAGACCAAACCCTCTTGGGTTGTTGTCGGTGTAGGCGTTGAACTGCAGTTTTTGCGGGTTATTCAGCGGACGGCAGATCCATTCACCGTTACCGCGCCACATGGCCAGGCGATCGGAATCGTGGATTTGTGGGTGAATAGTGTCGCACATGCGGCGTTCGTTATTGCCGCAGCTGAACATACTGGTCATTGGCGCAATACCCAGTTGCTGAATGTCTTTACGGGCATAGATGTGATTTTCCACATCCATGATCACCTGGGTCTTCTCGCAATGGATGACAAACTTATAGGCACCCGTGACGCTGGGGCTGTCTAACAGCGCGTACACCGTAAACGTGGTGTCGCCCGGCTTCGCCGTTTCAAACCAGAACGCCGTGAAATCAGGAAACTCTTCTTTCTTATCCGCGTAGGTATCGACCGCCAGACCGCGCGCAGACAAACCGTACTGGTAGGTGTCATCGACGGCGCGGAAGTAGCTGGCGCCGAGGAACGACACAATATCGCGACGCGCCAGTTCCGGGGCCTTAAACGCACGGAAACCGGCAAAACCGAGGTCGGTCTGTCCTTCCAGTTGTTTGGTGTCGACGCCCGCATCGTTGTATTTAAACAGTTCAGGACGGAAGTGGATCTCACGCGCCTGATGCGTCGCCGCATCCACGGAGAACATCCGTACGCGACGGCGGAATCCCATCCCAACATGGAAGAACTGCACATCGAGCTCGCGCCCTTCTACGTTATTCCACAGCGAGTGTTCGGCATCATACTGGATGCTGTTGTACGCTTGTGGCGTCAGATTCGCCAGCGTGGTCGGCAGTGCGCGCGGTGCGCCGCCCCACGGTTTCTCCGCGAGATCGTGCGCCATGGATTGCAGAACAGAGAAGTCAAAACGGACGGTTTGACCATCAGCAATGTCTGATTCGGCCGCAAAGGCGGCGCGAGAAAAGAGAGATGCAATACCACTGGTACCGCACACGGCGGCCATTGCCATTGAACCTTTAATAAATCGTCTACGATCCATACCTGAAAGTAAGTCCTTCTGGTCGTGTGAATGGTCCCGCGCTGGTACGTAACAGCGGCAAGAGAGTGCACGTTTCTGAGCGCTCACTCTAGACAAATTCGATTAATAATCCAATTGTTGCCCGCCGATAATCTGTACAAAAATGAAAATATTTTCTGTCGATCGGAACAGACTGATTCCAATGTAAAGTTAGCACAGGAGTATTACCGGGTTGAAACATCTTCACGGAGGTTAATCCAGGCTGACATGATGTTTCATCACCCGTTTAAGCAGTGACATCCGCGCCCGCATAAAACGGTTTTCAACTTTAAAACCGGCAAATTTGTTCAGACCAATCCGCAACAGACGATCGCGTCCCTGAATTGAGGCGGGCCAGCGTACCGGGCCGTGCAAAACATCACAGGAGCGGCTGGCATGATGGGCAAAGCTCACCCAGTAATCCGCAATGTGCGAGGCAAACGCCCGATCGTTGCCATTGGCGTAATAGCGCGACGGTTCCGCCAGCATCAGCGTATCAAAAACATAAGGCACCTCATTGCCGTGCCAGGCCCCCTTCGCATAGGTGGCATGCTCACTTTCAGCAACATAATCGAACCAGTACCTCCAGCAGGGCTCGCCGACCCGCTGCTGCGCCTGCATGACCACATATCCCAGCGTGGTGAACGCCATATCCCGGCACACCTGACGTCCCAGCTCTTCATCCCCTTTAACGCCGGGATACAACAGTTTGATAAGCCCCAGGCCCAGTCGACGCTCTCGGCGTAACTTTTCGATTTGCCCGGCGAGATCTACGCCAAATACCGGCATCACGCTGGCTTCATCGCTGTTTGAGCCAATCAGTACCGGCATCGGGTGCTGTTTACCCGCGAAAAAGACGTCGAGCATCGGTTCCGGGAGAACCGCATCGCCAAAAATGGGCGTCGGCGCAATTTTCAATGGCGCGCCGAGCGACCAGAACAGGTGCGCCGGAATGGCCCGTAGCTGTTCAGCGGTGGCGTTTTGCAGACCAAAATGCGCCGCCACGGCAACGCCGTTTTCGAGCGCAATCTCGCGCGGCGTATCGGGCAACGTATACCCGCTCTGGATCATCGCCCGCTGGAAAAGCCCTTTGGCGCGCGGCGAGGCCATTAATGAGAGGACGCTGCGCGCACCGGCGGATTCACCAAACAAGGTGACATTTTGCGCATCGCCCCCGAACGCGGCAATGTTGTCCTGCACCCAACGCAGCGCCGCAATCTGGTCTAATAAGGCAAAATTGTTGAGGCATTCGCCCTCTTCGCCTTCCAGCGCCGGATGCGCAAAAAAGCCGAGATGACCGAGGCGATAGTTGAGCGTGACCACCACCACGTCTCGTTTGGCCAGCGCTTCTCCGTCGTAAGGTGGCAGGCACCCAGAACCGATGGTGTAACCCCCGCCGTGCAGCCAGACCATAACGGGTAATGGCCGGGAACGCGTCGCCGGGGCCCAGATATTCAAATAGAGACAATCTTCCGAAAACCGCCCCGGATCACCGCCGCCAAGCGCTTTGCAGTACTCAATATCCTGCCAGCTCGCGCAGGAGAAGGCGTTCGCCTGGCGGACGCCCTGCCACGCAGACGCAGGTTGTGGCGCACGCCAGCGCAGCTCGCCCGTCGGCGGCGCAGCATAGGGGATCCCACGCCAGAGGTGGATGTCGCCTTGTGCGACACCCATAATTTTCCCCTGCTGTGTTTCAGCCAGAGGAATGGAAGGGATTTTCATAACAACATCCTGACACGACTTCTTTTACATCCCAACAGGATACCGTGTTCAGAGCAGGCCGCAACGCCGCTTGCTGCGTTCTTCCGCCTGCTGGTACAACGCAAACTCATCATGGACCGGACAGCCCAATGCCTGCTCAAAGGCGTCACGGCTGGCATTGCCATGGCTTCGCGCCTGCGTTTCATTACCAAGATTTGACTGAAAAATCCCCGCCGCGCTCACCGGCAGAAAATCTTCGTAGGTAATAGGTTGCGCCACCACCCATCCGCGCTCAATCAGCGGTTGCGGATCATCCCCCGCGTGGATCGCCTGACGATGTGCTTCGCCCGATGGCGTCAGGCGATAGCGAAACCAGGCCAGCCCCTGCTGGCGCAGGAGAAATTCGCTGTCGGGAAAGGATTTGAACACCTCCTGTAGGTGAAGCTGGTGCGTGAGATTATCTTTACCGGTCCCGGCCTTTTGCAACAGCGTGTCATACAGTTCACGGCCTTTCGGGGTCAGCGCCACGCCTCGCTGTTCGATTTCACCAAACCTCGCCGAGTGGGTTCCCTGCATTTCGCCTGCAAACAGCACGGGTTCTTCCAGCGCTTTAAAGCTGGTCTGGCGCAGCAAGATAGGCACCTCGCGGCGCGGCGGGCCTTCAATCAAAATTTTGGGTTCGATTCCGCACTCCGGCATCATGGATTGCACCCTGTCGATGTCCAGCGTACGCGGCGTCAGGTGATTAATATGGCAACCGGGGAAACACACCACGTCGGCAATCAAGCGGTGTTCGTTATGCAGCGCATGGTATGTCGCCTCATCAACGGTGGCATGTCGATGCCAGCGAAAAGTCTCCAGCGCTTCCTGAACAAACTCTCGCGCCTGTGCAGGGGTAAAACTGCCCTGCGCGTCAAATTCATCCAAAAGTGCATGACAACGCGGTGTAAAAATATCGCGTTTCGCCAGGATTTCCGCCGCCTGTTTTCTGAGGTCTTCGTTCTCGATGAGTTCGAGTCGCAACAGCGAGGTAAACACGCGGAACGGATTGCGGGAGAGCGACGCATCATCAATGGGGCGAAAGGCGGTGGAATGCACCGGGACGCCCGCCTGGGAAAGATCGTAATAACTCACAGGATACATTCCCATAATGGCGAACATCCTGCGTAGCGTGGAAAGTTCCTCTGCGGTACCCACCCGAATCGCGCCGTGGCGCTCCACGTTCAGGCGCGCCAGTTCATCGGCGTTGGCCAGTTTTTCATGCAGCGTCGGGTTATTTTCCAGTACCGAGAGATTCACGTCAGCGACAAGTTCCAGCAATGTCCCGTATTGCGGCACTTCCTGCTGGTACATTGCTGACATTGCCTGCGAAAAGTGTTCCCGAATTTCATCTGCCGTGATGGTGTTCGCCATAATGTCATGCCTCCAGTGAATATTACCTGGAGTGTAGAAAACGCTATTCACTCTGGGGGGAAGAATTTACGAAGTGTGATCTCGCCTGAATTCATCCCCTCCCTCGTTTATGCCAGCCATTCATAGGGGCGACGTGTATCAGGACGAAAAAACACCGCCAGACAGTACAAAACATAAGCAAAACAAAACAGTTGTAACTTAAATGCTTTAAATGTTAATAATAATTTGCTTACAGGTTATCAAAAACAAATAACTTTACTTGTCACCAACACTGCTTTGTTTTTAACATCTATTATGGAAAAAAATGGTTTGTTCAGTCAGCGCATTCGTTTGCGCCACCTTCATACTTTCGTAGCCGTCGCCCAACAGGGAACACTGGGGCGCGCGGCTGAAACCCTTAACCTGAGTCAACCGGCCCTCTCCAAAACCCTTAACGAGCTGGAGCAATTGACCGGAACCCGTCTTTTTGAGCGTGGACGCCTCGGCGCGCAACTCACGCTACCTGGCGAGCAGTTTCTTACCCATGCAGTGAAAGTGCTTGATGCGCTAAACACCGCAGGACAGGCGCTGAACCGCAAGGAAGGCCATAACCATGATGTGGTGCGCATTGGCGCCCTGCCCACCGCCGCACTGGGGATCCTCCCCGCCGTTATTGGACAATTTCATCAGCAACAAAAAGAGACGACCCTGCAAGTGGCGACCATGAACAATCCCATGCTGCTGGCAGGCCTGAAGTCGGGTGAGATCGATCTGGGGATTGGCCGAATGTCCGACCCCGAACTGATGAGCGGACTCAATTATGAGCTGTTGTTTCTCGAATCCCTGAAACTGGTTGTGCGCCCCAATCACCCGTTGTTGCAGGAGACGGTGACGCTGAGTCGCGTCACGGACTGGCCGGTCGTTGTCTCCCCCAAGGGAACCGTCCCCCGGCAGAACGCAGAAGCCTTACTGCAAAGCCAGGGCTGCAAAATGCCTTCCGGCTGTATCGAAACGCTTTCAGCGTCCCTCTCGCGTCAGCTTACCGTCGATTATGACTACGTTTGGTTTGTGCCTTCCGGCGCCGTCAGGGATGATTTACGTCAGGCGACGCTGGTGTCGCTGCCGATTCCGTCTCAGGGAGCCGGTGAACCTATCGGGATCCTCACTCGGGTCGATACAACCCTTTCCAGTGCAGCACAAACGTTGATTTCAACGATTCGCAAATCCATGCCGCTCTGACGCCTCGCGTTGTAATCCCGTTTTAGACACCCGGCTGGACATTCACCGAAAGTAAGGCCGGGTAACCCCGGCCTGTTGCTCAGAACGTTTCCCAATTATCGCTATGGGTTGTGGCGGCTCGCGGTGAAAACGCATCCGGAACACTTTTCACCCGGCTTCTGCCCTGTAAACGAAACGTCCCTACGGCGTCGGTTAATCGGGCGGCCTGCGCTTCCAGAGAGGCGGCCGCAGCAGACGCCTCTTCAACCAGCGACGCGTTTTGCTGCGTCACTTTATCCATCTCTGAAATGGCCTGACTGACCTGCACAATGCCGCGGCTCTGTTCATCAGAGGCTGCAGCGATGTTCAGCATAATATCGGTCACCCGTTTAACCGCATCAACTATCTCCGTCATTGTGTCGCCCGCGGCCACCACTTCACCCGACCCTTGATCGATTAATCTGACGGATTCGCCGATCAGTCCTTCAATCTCTTTCGCCGCTTGCGCACTGCGACTGGCAAGGGTGCGAACTTCACTGGCGACAACGGCAAATCCGCGCCCCTGTTCGCCCGCGCGTGCGGCTTCCACGGCGGCATTCAACGCCAGGATATTGGTCTGGAACGCAATGCTATTAATCACCGCCGTGATTTCGGAAATCTTCTTCGAACTGGAGGAGATATTGCCCATCGTTTTCACCACGCCAGAAACCATCTGACCGCCCCGGCTGGCTTTGTCGGACGCGTCTTCCGCCAGTTTGCTGGCGTGATGTGCGTTATCCGCATTTTGTTTCACCGTCGCGGTTAACTGTTCCATGCTGGCGGCAGTCTGTTCGATCGCCGCCGCCTGCTGTTCTGTGCGGGAAGAGAGATCGGTATTGCCCGCCGAAATTTCACTGGTGCCGCGATAGATCTCTTCCGTGCCCTGACGAACCGTGCCGACGGTCTGGACCAGCGCGTGCTGCATTTTTTGCAGATGACGGCTCAGTCGACCAATTTCACTGCCTCCGGCGGGTTCATCCTGTAGGGTCAAATCGCCAGAGGCGATCTGTTCAATTCGTCGGGCGGTACGTTGCAATGGCTGAATCACGGTGCGGCGTAGCACGATAAACGTCATCAGGGTCAATACCAGCGCCAGCGCAAATGCACCAATCATAAACATCAGCCCCAGTTGGCTACGCTGGTGCGCCTGACCACTCAGCTGGTTTGCGCGTTCCGTTCGCAACTCTACCGCGTTCAGCAACGTGGCGTTATACATGCTGTCCAGCTGCCGCGCCTGTTCATTTTCATGGTTGATAATGGCTTCGAACATGCCGTTTTTGGCGTATTTAACCATCGGCTGCAAACCGTCAACATAGGCGTTAAAGCGGGTGCGTAGCGTATCGTCCAGCGCTTCATCCGCAGGCGTTTTCACGGCGCGCGCCATCCAGGCGTTAAACCCCTCCTGCGCCAGTTTGATACGTTTTTCCGCCTCGGCGATATTGGCTTTCATGTCTGCCATTTCGGCAATACGGCTGGCAGCACCGGCATGGATCAGACTGATACGTGCGGTACGCAGGTGGTCAGAACTATTGGATAGCCCCATACGCACCTGGATTTCATCCGTCACATCGCGTTGATCGCGGTCGGCTTGCAACAGAAAATAGCCTGCCAGCCCCGAACTGAGCGCGAACAAAAGCAGGATGCCACCAAGAATGGAGGAAAACAGCGGAACCAGCCGGATATGATGCAAAAAGCCCAGCTTATGCGGTGCTTGCATCGATGATGTGTTGTCCATGACCGTCGACTCTCTTGTAGGTGAATGCGCAAAAAACGCCCGTAAGAGGATCATCGGCATTTCCCGACAATGGCTTACCCTGAAAAGCGCCATACTCGTCACATTTCAGAACAATTCATTCCGGAAAATTCAGGAAAGTGCCAGCGGCGGATACCGCTGGCGGAATACTTAGTTATCGCCGAAATGGATAACGGTGCGGATAGATTTGCCCTGATGCATGAGATCGAACGCCTCATTGATCTGTTCCAGCGGCAAGCGGTGGGTAATAAACGGATCCAGTTGAATTTTCCCGCTCATGGCCTCTTCCACCATCCCCGGAAGCTGTGAACGCCCTTTGACGCCGCCAAAGGCCGAACCACGCCAGACACGCCCGGTCACCAGCTGGAATGGACGGGTTTTGATCTCCTGACCCGCTCCCGCCACGCCGATAATAATGCTTTCGCCCCATCCCTTGTGGCAGCACTCAAGCGCGGCGCGCATCACATTGACGTTACCGATGCACTCGAAGCTAAAATCGACGCCGCCGTCGGTCAGTTCAACAATCACATCCTGAACCGGCTTGTCATGATCGTTCGGGTTGATAAAGTCAGTCGCACCCATGTCAGCGGCGAGTTTGAATTTTTCTGGATTGGTATCGATAGCCAGAATGCGTCCGGCTTTCGCCTGTACCGCTCCCTGAATAACCGCCAGACCAATACCGCCCAAACCAAATACGGCAACAGTGTCGCCCTCTTTCACTTTTGCCGTGTTATGCACCGCACCGATACCGGTCGTTACGCCACAGCCCAGCAGACACACTTTATCCAGCGGTGCCTGCGGGTTCACTTTCGCCAGAGAGATCTCTGCGCAAACCGTATACTCACTGAAGGTACTGGTGCCCATGTAGTGATAAATGGGTTCACCGTTGTAAGAGAAACGGGTGGTACCGTCCGGCATCAGACCTTTCCCCTGGGTGGCGCGAACGGCCTGGCACAGGTTGGTTTTACCCGACTTACAGAACTTACACTCGCCGCATTCTGCCGTGTACAGCGGGATAACGTGGTCGCCAGGCTTCAGACTGGTCACCCCTTCGCCAACCTCAACGACGATCCCGCCGCCTTCGTGCCCCAGCACCGCTGGGAACACCCCTTCCGGATCATCGCCAGAAAGCGTAAACGCATCAGTATGGCAAACCCCGGTGTGGGTGATTTTCACCAGCACTTCACCCTTCTTTGGCGGTGCGACGTCAATCTCAACAATTTTTAGCGGCTGGCCGGGGCCAAATGCAACTGCTGCACGTGATTTCATTTGTCTCTTCCCTTTATAGTCAGGTGATGTATTTATTTTAGATAAGCACGAAGAAGGTGGCCGATTTCAGCCATGCGCACCGCACGCTGGTCCGGCGTGGTTTCCCCACTGACCAGCTCATCTTTCAGGTGGATCTCGACCATCTCGCCCATCAGGCCATTAGATGCCCCACGCACCGCCGCGATTTGTTGCAGGATAGCCAGGCAAGGCTCGCCGGACTCCAGCGCCCGCTCCAGCGCATCAACCTGCCCGCGAATGCGACGAACGCGAGTCAAAATACGTTTTTTATCTTCAGGGGAATGCGGCATATGCCCTCCATACTATAGGGGGGTATAGTAACAACGTTTGATAGCAGCTGTAAAACGATGATGTCGTGAATGGATAATTCATGTGAATGATACAACGGGGAACGTATACAAAACCCCGAACCGTCAGGTGTTATGGTTTCGGGGTTTCTTTCACGCAGGCAGCGTATCGCCTGGCGGTGGTTTAATGATGCCGGTATTCTCCGGTACTGTGTTGAGGACCAATGCGTCCTGCTTCAATCAATATCTCTTCGATAAGCTCTTCAAGGCACTCTTTTCCGTGTTTGTCGCAAACCAGATGCACTTGTCTGCAGATCTCATCCCCCTTCATACCATCACACAGCGCCGATTTCAGCATGAGCGTCGCCCAGCGTCGGGCTTCAGAGTGAGTCAGCATAATCCCTCCCGATATCTATATCCTTTTAAGCGTAGTTCGCAGAACGGGCTTTATCCATGTTCACTTTAAGGATAAAGAGGTGCAGAGATCCCGTGTGGGCGCACCTGCCAGCGGGATAACAAACCGGTTTATATTTGTCATACAAATGAATATAATAGTCGCTTCCGATGTAGACCCGTTGTTTTCACCTGCGTACGGGTCTGGTTAGACGCAGGTGCTTTCTCTCCCCCATTCAAAGAAAAACCCCGCAGATGCGGGGCGATGTGTGACGTCAGGAACGTTTTCGCGGCATCATGCGCAACAGCGTATTATCTTTCCAGAAATAGTGATGCATCAGCGCGGCGGCAGCATGCAGAGCAATCACAAAGTAGCCCAGGTTTGCCAGCGTGACATGCCAGGATTTCAGCGTATCCGCCAGGTCAAAATTGGCTTCGGCGGCATGTGGCATCACAATCCCGAAGGCAACCCAGGGATTTCCCCGGTTGTAAATCATCAGCAGGCCAATGACCGGCAGAACAATAAACAGCAGGTAGATAACCAGATGCCCAAGATGGGCAAGACCGGTCAGCATCGGCTTCGGTTTTGGTACGATCGGCGGCGCGGGATACTTAAGCCGGACTAACAGACGCGCCACCATCAATACCAGAATCGAGATACCGCATGAAACGTGGACCACATTGAACCACGGACGATAGCTGCGCGGTGCAAACCCGCGTAACTCCATGGCGCAGTAGGCGCCTATCACCAGTAAAAAAACCAGCCAGTGAATACCAATTTGCAGGCTTGAATACTTATTGCCCATAACAATTCCTGAATAAAAACAATAAAGCGCCAACATAGCGGTCTTTTGTTAAAAATTCATTAACTTTTGTTCCCCCGTTTTCAATCGGTTACGGTAAGTCGCAACAATGGTCATTGCCCGCAACGGCGGAGTGGACTAAGCCTGGTAGGGAAAAAATGTGGCGTATTGCCCTACCCTGACAGGAGAAAATCATGAGTAAAATTGGCATTAACGGTTTTGGTCGTATCGGTCGCCTGGTGCTGCGACGTCTGCTGGAAGTGAAGAGCAATGTGGATGTGGTGGCGATTAACGATCTCACCTCCCCCAAAATACTCGCCTATCTGTTAAAGCATGACTCTAACTACGGCCCGTTCCCCTGGAGCGTTGATTTCACTGAGGATGCGCTGATTGTCGATGGCAAGAAAATTGCCGTTTACGCAGAAAAAGAGGCGAAAAATATCCCCTGGAAAACCCCCGGCGCGGAGTTCATCATCGAATGCACAGGCTTCTATACCTCCGCAGAAAAAGCCCGCGCACATCTCGACGCCGGTGCGAAAAAAGTGCTGATCTCAGCACCGGCGGGCGAGATGAAAACCATTGTCTTTAACGTCAATGATGAGACGCTGAATGCCAGCGACCAGATTGTCTCTGTCGCCTCCTGCACCACTAACTGCCTCGCACCGATGGCCAAAGCGCTGCATGACAACTTCGGTATTCAGGTCGGCACCATGACCACCATTCACGCCTATACCGGTACGCAGTCGCTGGTCGATGGTCCGCGTGGCAAGGATCTGCGCGCATCGCGGGCGGCGGCGGAAAATATCATCCCTCATACCACCGGAGCCGCAAAAGCGATTGGCCTGGTGATACCGGAATTGAGCGGCAAACTCAAAGGTCATGCTCAGCGAGTTCCGGTAAAAACAGGCTCGGTAACGGAACTGGTCTCGATTTTGGGTAAAAAAGTGTCCGCTGAAGAGATCAACAACGCGCTGAAAAAGGCGACGGAAAATAATGAATCCTTTGGCTACACCGATGAAGAAATCGTCTCTTCCGACGTCATCGGCTCTCACTTTGGTTCGGTGTTTGACGCCACGCAAACAGAGATTACTGAGGTCGGCGATCTGCAACTGGTGAAAACGGTCGCCTGGTACGATAACGAGTACGGATTCGTCACCCAACTGATTCGTACCCTGGAGAAATTCGTCAAACTTTAAACGATGAGGGTGTGGCCGGGTCGCGTTCACGCTCACCCGGCCTGCTTGTTTCTACTCGCCTGTCAGGACTGCAAATAGACGACCTGCGTTTGCAGATACTCATTCAGCCCGTGCTTGCCGTCGGCACCGCCAATCCCCGATTTTCGCCAACCGGCGTGAAAGCCCTGCATCGCTTCAAAGTTTTCACGGTTGATGTAGGTTTCACCAAACTTCAGCCCTTTGATAGCCTGCATTGCAACGCTCAGAGTCTGGGTATAAATAGAAGACGTGAGACCATACTCGCTGTCATTTGCCATCTGTAACGCCTCTTCCAGCGTGTCAAACGCCACGACAGGCAGTACCGGTCCGAATGTTTCTTCGTGCATGATCGCCATCTCCTGACGGACATCCAGCAGCAGGGTTGGCGGATAATAGTAGCCTTTCCCCTCAACCGCTTTGCCGCCCAGCACCACTCTGGCCCCTTCCTGTACCGCTTTCGCCACTTTTTGCTCTACCCGCGCCAGCGCTGCGGCGTTAATCAATGGTCCCATGGCGATATCATCCCGCTGTGCCGGATCGCCAAACTGTACCGCTTTCATCGACTCGCCCAGTCGATTAACAAAGCGATCGTAGATCCCTTTTTGCACATAGACGCGTTCTGCGCAGTTACATACCTGCCCGGTGTTGATCACCCGTGAATCAACAATCGCTTTCACGGCCAGTTCCAAATCCGCATCGTCCATCACAATCGCAGGCGCTTTGCCACCCAGCTCAAGGCATACTTTGGTGATGTTTTTCGCCGCCGCCGTCATGATTTTCTCACCCGCCGCCACGCTGCCGGTCATACTCACCATCGCCACTTTCGGGTTGCCCGCCAGCTCCTGCCCCACGGTTTCTCCACGCCCTAACACCAGGTTAAAGACTCCGGCTGGCAAACCGACTTCATGCACAATCTGCGCAAAGGCGATGGCATTATTGGGCGTGAATTCACTGGGTTTAATTACGATGGTATTCCCGGTCAGCAGCGCCGGTGCCAGCTTACGGGCAATCAAAAAGAACGGGAAATTCCACGGGAGGATCCCGGTGGTCACACCCAGCGCGCGTTTGAACAGCAGAATATTTTCACCCGGACGGTCGCTTTGCAAAATTTCGCCTTCGTAGCGGCGCGCCCACTCCGCCATGTAGTCGATGTAATCGGCGGTGAAAGCGACTTCCACCTGCGCCAGTTGCTGAATTTTTCCGCCTTCTTCCACGATCAAGGCGCTGATTTCTTCTGCACGCTCGCGAATACCCGCCGCAATTTTTCGCAGCCATCCCGCCCGTTGTATGGCGGGCAATGCCTCCCAGCCAGGCTGGGCGCGTACCGCCGCATCAATGGCCTGACGCGCCTCTTCTGCGCTGCCATCAGGAATGCGTGAAATCAGTTCTTCCGTTGCAGGATTAACCACATCAATCCATGACGTTCCCTGCCAGCTCACAAACTGGCCATTGATATACATCGGGTGTTGTACGGGTGCTGACATGCGCTGCTCCTGTAATTGATTTGTTTTTAACAAGTAAAATCATTGTTAATTAATATCAATCGTGAAGCAGATACTGCCGTCAGGTTAGCAACTTTGTGAAGCAGTTCATAAAAGAGGCCCCGAAAGGGGCGCAGGAAGGACAACGAAGACGAAAAATCATGCCCGTTTGAGCGTAGATCGTCACAAACGGGCAAAAATAATCGGTTAACGCAGGGAACGGCTATCGATTGCCTCATTCAGAACATCATCGTTTTGCAGGATCTGCCAGGCCGCTTCAACCTCATCGGGAATGTCGATGTGGACAATATAATCACGTCCACGCGGTCCGTAACCGCCCTCATTGTCACGCACCCGTGGGAGTTCTCCCGCAATTAATGACAGGTAACGATCAACAGGCCACACTCCTTGTCCCGCATTCGTAAAATCAACCCCCTCTTCCTGATGACGCAGCTCCGGCGTAAAACCCGGGAAACTGAGCCAACGCGGGGCGTCCGGATCATCGCGCGTCACACGCCGGAAGGTCGCCAGCGTACGTCGCTGCATGGTGGGGTCCTGCACCACGATCGCCGTGTTAATGGTCACCGGCGCCTGACGGAGTAATGCGCAGCTAAAACGGGCGTTCTCGCCGCAGTTTGTTGACTGATCTTCCACCCAAATGGATTCGCCGGGTATTTGCCAAAACTGATTGGCAATGTCGGCCAGAATCGCGGCTTCCGCCCGCCCGGTGGTACGTATCGTGTTATAGCGCGGGTGCTCTGCGATCGCCGAATAGAGGAACGTCGTCGAATGACCAATCCCACCGCTTATCAGCAACGGAATACGCTGCTCTTTCGCGATTTTGCAAGCCGCATCGATGGTCGGGATGACGGCATTTCCCGCCAGTACGACGCAGTCAGCCTGAAAGGGTTCCTCTGCTGAGAAATCGTTTTGCGCCAGCCATTGGCCAACGGTGTTCACTGCCTGTAACGTCACTTCGGACAGTGGCGGAAATTGACGCATGTTCATGATTCCTCCTCATTGTTCACTGCAGGGTACCGAACTCACTTCGCGAAAATAGCGGATCACTCTGAAAGACGGCCTGTTGAATTTCAGCACTTTTTTATCATCTCGGTGAAATAACACGAAATAACTAAAAAAGCTGCGGTTGCACCTGGAGATTATCCTGTCACTTTCGCTTCCGATAAAGCATTTACTTGTTATTACAATGAATAGCAGTGAATAATGCTGCAAAAATGTTACCTGTTTAGCCCTTTTACTGGTCTTGTTACTTGTTAAACATTACAAACAATTCTAGTTTGATTAACAATTTAACAACTTTTGTAACGCAGCAGGTTGCACCCACACCGTTTCGGGTATCACCTGACTCACACTCTCTGTGGCGAGGTTCCCAGTAATGACAACGCATGAAAGCAGCACGGCTATTTTGAAGAAAAACAAAAAAGTACTCATCGCCAGTCTGACCGGCAGCGCGATAGAGTGGTTTGATTATTTTTTATATGGCACCGCCGCCGCCCTGGTGTTTAACAAAATCTTCTTCCCGATGGTTGATCCGGTCATTGGGCTGATTCTCTCTTATCTTTCTTTCTCGCTCACCTTTTTCATTCGTCCCATCGGCGGGGTGTTGTTTGCCCACATTGGCGATCGTATCGGGCGTAAGAAAACGCTGGTGCTGACCCTGTCGCTGATGGGGGGCGCAACCGTGATGATTGGCCTGCTGCCGACCTATGAAATGATCGGTATCTGGGCACCGATTTTATTGATTCTGATGCGTGTCATTCAGGGGATGGGCATCGGCGGCGAATGGGGCGGCGCCCTGTTACTGGCGTATGAATATGCGCCCGAAAAACGAAAAGGCTTTTTTGGCAGCATCCCGCAGGCAGGCGTCACCATCGGTATGCTGATGGCCACCTTTATTGTTTCGCTGATGACGTTGTTCAGTGAAGAAGACTTCCTCTCCTGGGGCTGGCGCATCCCGTTCCTGTTAAGTTCTGTACTGGTGCTGTTAGGACTGTGGATCCGCAAAGATATCGATGAAACGCCGGAGTTTAAGAAAGTAAAACAGTCCGGCCAGGTCGCCAAAGCGCCGCTGCGCGATACACTGACGCATCACTGGCGTGAAGTACTGATCGCAGCCGGGTTGAAAGTGGTTGAAACTGCACCTTTCTATATTTTCTCGACCTTTGTCGTCAGCTACGCCACCACCACCCTGACCTACCAAAAATCCCAGGTGTTGGAAGCGGTCACGCTGGGCGCGCTTGTTGCGACGGTGATGATCCCGCTCATGGGGCTGCTTTCAGATAAGGTGGGACGCCAAAAAATGTACGCTATCAGCGTGTTTGCGCTGGGGCTGTTTATTGTTCCGTGGTTCCTGTTACTCAATACCGGCACCACCTGGGGAATTGTGGTCGCCACGGTCATCATGTTTGGCATCTTGTGGGCGCCGGTGACCGCCGTTCTGGGCACCCTGTGCTCTGAAATCTTTAGCGCTAACGTACGTTACACTGGCATCACCCTCGGTTACCAGATTGGCGCGGCGCTGGCGGGCGGAACCGCCCCGCTGATCGCCACCGGCCTGTTGGCAAAATACGACGGCGACTGGGTACCTGTCGCTATCTATCTGATGACCACCGTCGCCATTTCACTGACGGCGATTTTCTTCGCCAGTCGACGCCGCCGCACAGCCGTCATGGACGCGCAAACGTCGACCCTGTAATCAGCAAAACGGCCAGCAAATGCTGGCCGTTTTATTCACTGGCTGGCGTGACAAACACTAGCCGCTAATCTGCTCCATCGCTTGCAGAATACGCTTATCCGAGATGGGATACGGTGTTCCCAGCTGTTGGGCAAAGTAGCTGACGCGCAGTTCTTCAATCATCCAGCGGATCGCTTTGACATCCTCATCTTCACGACGCGCTGGCGGCAGTTTGTTGATCCACTGCTGCCAGGCTTGCTGTACACTTTCGACTTTCAACATCTGCGCCCGGTCGCGGTGCGGATCGGTAGCCAGTTTCTCCAGCCGTTTTTCAATCGCCTGCAGATAACGAAGCGTGTCGCCGAGGCGTTTAAAGCCGTTGCCAGTGACGAAACCGCGATACACCAGCCCGCCCATTTGTGCTTTAACATCGGAAAGCCCCAGCGCCATGGTCATATCTACCCGCCCTTTCAGGCGTTTGTTGATATTGAAAACCGCCGTCAGGATCTGTTCGACCTGTTTTGCAATGTCGACAACCGTCTCATTCAACTCGGCGCGAACTTTCTCATGCAGCGCCGCAAAGCCCTCTTCCGTCCACACCGGCCCGCCGTTGGCATCAATCAGCTTGTCTACGCCGCAGGAGATGCAGTCGTCGATCAGATCCAGTACCTTGCCGTACGGGTTAAAGTAGAGGCCAAGTTTGGCTTTGTTCGGCAGCTTCTCGTGCAGATACTTGATCGGCGACGGAATATTCAGCAGCAACAGGCGGCGCAACCCGCACCACATCGCCTGCTGTTGCTCCAGTGGATTGTCGAACAACCGGATGGAGACGCTGTCGCGCTCATCCACCAGCGCGGGCCAGGCTTTCACCTTGTAGTTGCCGCGTTTCTGTTCATAGCTTTCCGGTAGCTGACCAAAACTCCAGATGTGCAGACCGCTCTGTTCGATACCGTCATCGGCAACCGCGGAGAGCGTTTCCTGCACTTTGCTCTTCAGCGCATCTTTCAAATCGGGCAAAGAGCGCCCTTCCTGGAGCTTCTTGTTTTTGTCATCCACCACCCGGAAGGTGATTTTCAGGTGATCGGGCACCTGATCCCACTGCCAGGCTTCGCGGTCAACCGTTACGCCAGTCATCCGGCGCAGTTCACGCTCCAGCGAATCCAGCAGCGGCAACTCGAGCGGCGTCACGCGGCCTAAAAACGCTTCGGCATAGTTTGGCGCGGGGACAAAGTTACGTCGTACCGGTTTCGGTAACGATTTAATCAGTGCGATAACCAGTTCGCGACGCAGGCCAGGGATTTGCCATTCAAAGCCGCTCTCGTCCACCTGATTTAACAGCGGCAGCGGAATGTGGACGGTGACGCCGTCGGCATCCGCGCCGGGTTCAAACTGATAGCTTAAGCGCAGCTTAAGATTGCCCTGATGCCAGAAGTTCGGGTAATCCAGCTTGCTGATGTTTTCCGCCCCCTCTTTGATCAGCATGCTCTTTTCAAAGTTGAGCAGATCCGGGGTTTCGCGACTGACTTTCTTCCACCAGTTGTCGAAGTGGCGCGCGGAGATCACATCATGGCTGATGCGCTGGTCATAGAATTCGAACAGCGTCTCGTCGTCCACCAGAATATCGCGGCGGCGTGATTTGTGCTCCAGCTCTTCCACTTCGGCGCGCAGTTTTAGGTTCTCACGGAAGAACGCGTGGCGCGTCTGCCAGTCGCCTTCCACCAGCGCATGGCGGATAAACAGCTCACGGCAGAGCACGGGATCGATCTGGCTGTAGTTGACCTTACGCGCAGCGACAATCGGCAGGCCGTAAACGGTGACTTTTTCCGTCGCCATCACAGCGCCCTGCGCCCGTTCCCAGTGCGGTTCGCTATACGAGCGTTTGATCAAATGCTGGGCAACCGGCTCCACCCACTCGGGATCGATCCGCGCGGCAATGCGTCCCCACAGACGGCTGGTTTCCACCAGCTCGGCAACCATCGTCCACTTCGGCGGTTTTTTAAACAAGCCAGAACCGGGGAAGATAGAGAAGCGAGCGTTACGTGCGCCGGTAAACTCCTGCTTATCGGCATCTTTCATACCGATATGGGAAAGCAAACCGGTGAGCAGCGCGACATGAATCTCACGATACTCTGCAGGTTCACTGTTCACCGGAATACCGAGCTCTTTCACCACCTGACGCAGCTGAGTGTAGATATCCTGCCACTCGCGTACGCGCAGATAGTTAAGGAAGTCGACTTTGCACTGACGGCGGAACTGATTCGACGATAGCGCTTTCTGCTGTTCGCCGAGGTAATTCCACAGATTCACAAAGGCGAGGAAATCGGACTCTTTATCGTGGAAGCGCTGATGCTTTTCGTCGGACGCCTGCTTTTTGTCCATCGGGCGCTCGCGCGGATCCTGGATGGACAGCGCGGAGGTGATGATCATCGCCTCGCGCACGCAGCCATGTTTTTGCGCTTCCAGTACCATCCGCGCCAGGCGCGGGTCCACCGGCAACTGCGATAACTGACGACCGAGCGGCGTCAGTTTATACGCGGTCTGCTGCTCATCGGTCGCGATCGCGCCCAGTTCCTCCAGCAGGCGTACGCCATCCTGGATGTTGCGTTTATCTGGCGCTTCAACAAACGGGAACGCGGCAATATCGCCCAGCCCCAGCGCCGTCATTTGCAGAATGACGGACGCCAGGTTGGTACGCAGGATTTCCGGATCGGTAAATTCCGGGCGCGACAGGAAATCGTCTTCCGAATAGAGGCGGATACAGATCCCTTCCGACACACGTCCGCAGCGGCCTTTACGCTGGTTAGCGGAGGCCTGCGACACCGGTTCAATCGGCAGCCGCTGGACTTTGGTACGGAAACTGTAGCGACTGATACGCGCGGTACCCGGGTCAATCACGTACTTGATACCCGGCACTGTCAGCGAGGTTTCCGCCACGTTGGTCGCCAGCACAATACGACGCCCGCTGTGCGACTGGAAGACCCGGTTCTGTTCGCTATTGGAAAGCCGGGCATACAGCGGCAGCACTTCGGTATGGCGCAGATTGAGTTTATTGAGCGCATCGGCGGTGTCGCGGATTTCACGTTCTCCGCTCATAAAGATCAGGATATCGCCGGGGCTCTCGCGTCCCAGTTCATCCACCGCGTCAAAAATCGCCTGCAGCTGATCGCGCTCGGTATCGTCCGCGTCTTCGACAATCGGGCGATAGCGCACGTCAACCGGATAGGTTCGGCCAGACACTTCGATAATCGGCGCATTATTAAAGTGGCGAGAAAAACGCTCCGGATCGATGGTCGCGGAGGTGATGATAATTTTCAAATCCGGGCGACGCGGCAGCAGCTCTTTCAGATAGCCGAGCAGAAAATCGATGTTCAGACTGCGTTCGTGCGCTTCATCAATAATGATGGTGTCATACTGCATCAGCAGACGGTCCTGCTGGATTTCGGCCAGCAGGATACCGTCGGTCATCAGCTTGACCATCGTGTTGTCGCTGACATGATCGCTAAAACGAACTTTATAGCCGATACAGCCGCCCGGCTCCGTTTGCAGTTCCTCAGCAATACGGTTGGCGACGGTACGCGCTGCCAGACGACGCGGCTGCGTATGACCAATCAATCCTTTAATGCCGCGCCCCAGTTCCATACAGATTTTGGGTAACTGCGTGGTTTTCCCGGAGCCGGTTTCCCCCGCCACAATCACCACCTGATGGTCACGAACGGCTTCGAGGATGTCCTGTTTTTTCTGACTCACCGGCAGGTTGTCCGGGTAGGTGATGTCAGGACGTGCCGCTTCACGCAGCAGGACTTTACCTGCCGCCTGTTCAATCTCCTTCGCCATCTCCTGGTAAATGGCCTGTTGTGCATCAGGATTTTTAACCTTCTTCACACCGTGCAGACGACGAGCAAAGCGCTGTCGGTCACGCAACATCAGCGATTCCAGCTGTTGCTGTAGGGTGTGAAAAGTCAATTTTTGTTGTTCTGTCATAACGTTAGAGGGCAGTGCTCTGCCTGATCAAATCTCATTTCGATGTTAGGTATAGATTACCACATCGGCGCTAACCGTGTGTTGTTCAATAATTTCGAACATAGGCTTCGATATATTGCGCTATCACTGCGGCAGGATTGTGAATAAAGTGTCTGCAAGCAACGGGGCATCCCCTTCAAACACATACAAGGAAACACCTATGAGCAAGGTATTAGTCCTCAAATCCAGTATTCTGGCAGGGTACTCTCAGTCTGGTCAGTTGTCTGATTATTTTGTTGAACAATGGCGTGAAAAACACGCCGCAGACGAAATCACCGTTCGCGACCTCGCGGCTAACCCCATTCCGGTACTGGATGGTGAACTGGTTGGCGCACTGCGTCCGAGCGATGCTGCGCTGACGCCGCGTCAACAGGAAGCGCTGGCGCTCTCCGATGAACTGATTGCGGAATTGAAAGCCCATGATGTGATTGTCATCGCTGCGCCCATGTATAACTTCAACATCCCGACGCAGTTGAAAAACTACTTCGACCTGATTGCGCGTGCTGGCGTCACGTTCCGCTACACCGAGAAAGGTCCGGAAGGTCTGGTTACCGGTAAACGCGCGGTGATCCTCTCCAGCCGTGGCGGTATTCACAAAGATACCCCGACTGATCTGATTGCGCCGTACCTGAAAGTTTTCCTCGGCTTTATCGGTATTACCGACGTGAACTTTGTGTTTGCCGAAGGGATTGCCTACGGTCCGGATGTCGCGACCAAAGCGCAATCCGACGCCAAAGCGGCCATCGACAGCGTCGTTGCCGCTTAAAAATTAACCCTCTCACCGCCAGGTGAGAGGGTTTTGTCTTTCTTTTATATCCCAAAATCCCCCCATCGTATTTTGTATTACTTATTCCTTACCTTCACCACAAAACCACAATCTTAATAAGCCTTTTATTTATTCATTTGATGAATGTTTATTCTTTTTATCTCCCCTGCCATTTTTATTAGCCGCGTAACAGTTTAGAAAAAATATTTCGGTTCATGAAAAAGTATGATGGTTCTAAAACCATGACCTTTCATAGTTATGAACATTACGCATTTGTAACACTACTGAAATACTCTTTAATATTTATAAACAACGCTAATGTATTTTTATCTCACAAATGGAAATATTTTATAAAATTCAATATTTTCAATGCATTATCTCAATTTTGATTGCTGGTTTTATTATTTCTTCAAGATAAAAATAAACTTAGCGGACAAAGTAAATTTAAGTATCGGCAAAAAATGGAGGTCAAAAGGTATTGTCATTTACCATTAGAAAAGAACTTAGATGCGTAATTATTAATCAGATAATTTTGAAAGTTGGACTCAGTGCATTTCTTCTGCCTTTATTTTGGTAGATGCGAATGAGAATGCTTATTCAAGCAATGAGGCAATTATCTATGGCTACACAATACGACTTCACAGTAACGTTGCACGACCTGGCGTTTATTCTTCAGCAAATCAAGATATCAGAAGCGGCAACCAATCCGGATGGTAGCGTGAATGGCGATCTGCTTCGCGAGCTCGTCTCCAGCCCTCTTTTACCTTACGGCCTGCGTACCGTAGATGGCTCATGGAACAACCTTTTGCCCGGCCAGGAGCTGTACGGCTCTGCCGACCAGGCGATGCCCAGAATGGTCGCTCTGGATTTGAATGATATGGAGGCGCTGGCAAAGTACCTCACCTTAAATCCAAATCAGATGGTGACCGATGCCGATCCGCGTATTATCAGTAACCTGATTTCGGATCAAACCGCCTCTAACCCCGCGGCTCAGGATGCCCATGACGGACTGGCTGACGTACCCGGCGGCGGTGCGGTTTCCGACAACGGCAGTTTATCGATTCCGAACCTCTCGCCTGACATCGGTTTATCACCGGCGTTTAATGGCTGGATGACCTTTTTCGGCCAGTTCTTCGACCACGGCCTGGACCTGATCCCCAAGGAAGGCAATGGCATTGTCTTTATTCCGCTGATGCCGGGCGATCCTCTGTATAAAGAGCCGGTAGAGGGGGAGCCTGATACTAACTTCATGATCCTCACCCGCGCGAAAGTCGATGCCAATCATGAAACCATCAACACCACCACCCCGTGGATTGATCAGAACCAGACCTACACCTCCCACCCTTCTCATCAAATCTTTATCCGTGAATATGTGATGGTGGATGGTAAGCCGGTGCCCACCGGTCATTTGCTGGAAGGGAGCAACGGCGGGCTGGCAACCTGGGCGGATATCAAACATCAGGCCGAAACCTTGCTGGGCATTAAGCTGACCAATCAGGACGTTTTCAACGTACCGCTGCTGGCGACCGACCGCTACGGCAACCTGATTTTAAGCGAGGATGGCAAAGTCCAAATCGTGACCAAAGGTGGACTGGTTGAAGCCAATGGCGAGGCCTTACCTGCCGATACGTTGAGAACCGGGCACGCCTTCCTCGATGATATTGCCCACACAGCCGTGCCGAAAGCCAATCTGGTAGCCGATAGTGATAGCGAAGTGGGTAATGCACCGGGGGCAGGAACCTATGACGATGAACTGCTCGACAGACACTTCATTACCGGCGACGGTCGCGGCAACGAAAACATCGGTCTGACCGCCGTACACTCTGTGTTCCACAGTGAACATAACCGACTGGTCGAGCAGTACAAGACCACCATCCTTGAAACTAACGATATTGATCTGATCAACCAATGGCTGATGCCAAACCATCAGATTACCGAACTGCCAGAGGATCTCAACGCCCTGCAATGGAACGGGGAATATCTGTTCCAGGCCGGTCGTTTCGCGACGGAAATGCAATATCAGCACCTGGTGTTTGAGGAGTTCGCCCGTGCCGTGCAACCGGCGGTCGATCCGTTCGTCTTCTCCAACACGGCGGACATCAACCCGGCCATTTTTGCTGAATTTGCCCACGTGGTTTACCGCTTTGGTCACTCGATGCTGACCGAAACCGTCGCCCGTACCGATGCCGACATGCAAGACGATGACATCGGGCTGATTGAGGCTTTCCTTAACCCTGTCGCGTTCCATGAGCTTAACGGCCAAACCATCTCCAGCGATCAGGCTGTCGGCGCGATTGTTCGCGGGATGACCCGTCAGGTCGGAAACGAAATTGACGAGTTCATTACCGAGGCGCTGCGCAATAACCTGGTCGGGCTGCCGCTGGATTTGGGCGCACTCAACATCGCACGCGGGCGCGACACCTTAATGCCCACCCTCAATCAGGCGCGTGAGCAATTCTACGAATTAACTGGCAACAGCGAGCTGCGCCCTTACACCAGTTGGGCCGATTTTGGCTCCTTCCTGAAAAACCCGGCGTCGATCATCAACTTTATGGCGGCCTACGGTCAGCATGATTTGATTAAAAACGCGACCACACTGGAAGGGAAACGCGCGGCGGTGAACTTCCTCCTGTTTGGATCAGAAGAGGACCCGGCACGTGCCGATGCGCTCGATTTCTTTATGGGAACCGGTGCCTGGGCCAACAAAGAAACCGGCCTCAATATGGTTGATTTCTGGATTGGCGGGCTGGCGGAACGCAAAAATGAGTTCGGCGGCATGCTCGGCTCTACCTTTAACTTTGTCTTTGAAACCCAGATGGAGATGTTGCAGGACGGTGACCGGTTCTACTATCTGAGCCGCGTTCAGGGTCTCAACATGCTGAACGAACTGGAGGCAAACTCCTTCTCTGCCCTGGTGATGCGTAACAGCGATCTGGGCGATCCGGGTTCGTCTCACCTGCCAGCCCACCTGTTCCAGACGCCGGATTACACCTTCGAAGTCAACCAGTCCTTGCAGACGCATGCCGATCCGAAATGGAACAATGCGCTGAAAGACCTCCTCTTCCCACTGGTGGTGCGCCGCGCGGCGGGAGCGGATGTCGATAATGACGGCGCGGCTGACGGTGCCTACCTGAAATATACCGGTGATGGCCACGTGGTGCTCGGCGGTTCGGCGGGCAACGACACCTTAATTGGCGGCAAAGGTATCGACAGCCTGTGGGGTGATGCCGGTGACGACCGTCTCGACGGTGGCGATGAAGCCGACGTTGTGCACGGTGGTGATGGCAACGACATCATTACAGACACCGGAACCCCCATCGGCGGCGCTGACTTCCTGCATGGCGATGCGGGACACGACGTCATTTTCTCCGGTAACGGTAACGACCTGATCTTCGGCGGCAGCGGCAGTGATTTCATGGTGATCGGCGAAGATGCTCAGGAAGTCTTTTCCGGACGCGATAATGACTTCGCGCTGGGGGGATCTGGCGGTGACACCCTGATGGGTAACGAAGGCGACGACTGGTTAGAAGGCGGTGACGGCTTCGATACCCTGGCCGGCGATAACTCCGAACTGTTCTTTAACAGTACCATCATTGGTCATGACGTGTTGAACGGTCAGGGTAACGACACCGACTACGATGGCGAAGCCGGTGACGACATTATGGTTCAGGGCGCGGGCATTCAGCGCAACAACGGCATGTCTGGTTTTGACTGGGCCATCCACAAAGGTGACCCAAACGCCGCCAACTCGGATCTGGGCATCCCGATTTTCGTCAACCAGCAAGAGTTTATCCTGCGCGATCGCTTTGACCTGGTGGAAGGCCTTTCGGGCTGGAAATTTAACGATGTGCTGGTAGGCACAGAGCAACCTATCGGAACCGCGCCGGTTCAGGGCACGCCGCTTTCCAACAACCTGACCCAGGAGGGCGCAGACAGAATCACCGGACTCCAGTCGATTCTGGGTGTTCCACGCGCAGCATCGGGCAATGCCGTCTTGTTTAATCCGGACAACGGTGGCGACATTTTGCTCGGCGGCGGCGGCAGCGACCGCATCACCGGTAAGGCCGGCAACGACATCATCGACGGTGATGCGTGGCTGAACGTGCGTATCGCGGTCTCCGGGATGCAAGGGTTAACCAGCGCAGACAGCATGAATGAGCTCAAATCCTACATGCAGGCTGGCACGCTCAAACCGAACCAGCTGTCGATTGTGCGGGAAATCCTCCGCGACGGTAATGGCACAGAAACCGACGTTGCCGTTTACCGGGATCTCAGCAGCAACTATCAATTCCAGCGTAATGCCGACGGCAGTCTTACCGTCAATCATGCCACTCCGGCGGCAGGACTGGCGTTCAATGACGGCGTAGACCGCCTGCTCAACATTGAAAAACTGGAGTTTGGTAACGGCGATCAGCTCTGGGTGACGGCGCAAAGAGCCACCGGCAATCTGGCCATTAGCGACGGAACACCGGAAGTGGGCGATTTGTTGCAGGTCAATCTGTCTAATCTGCTCGACGGGAATGGTATTGCCGCAGATACACCAATCACCATGACCTGGCAGGCGCTGGTCAACGGTCAATGGCGCGATCAGGCGACAGGTACGCAGTTCAGGGTTCCGGGGAATATTCTGGGCGCGCCGCTGCGGGTTGTTGCCAGCTTTACCGACCGCATGGGCGATGCTGAAACACTGGTGTCGTCGCAAACCAGTGCCGTGATGGTACGCGACCAGCCCACCACCGGCTCGCCGGTCATTAGCGATCTGACGCCAACGGAAAGCGTCACGCTGACCGCCCTCGTTTCCGGCATTGCGGATGCAGACGGTTTAACCGGGAATAACTTCACCTACCAATGGAGAGTAAACCAGCCAAACGGCACTTTCACCAATATCGCCGGGGCGACGCAAGCGACCTACACCCCGCCAGCAAACATGATTGGTCGTACGTTGCTGGTCGTGGTAACGGTCACCGATGATGAGGGGAACCCATCCGTCGTCCTGACCTCCGCCGCCACTCAACCGATTGGCGATATGATCGTCGGCACCAACGCATCAAACACCCATTCGGGAACAGCGTGGAGTGACGTCATCCTTGCGCAAGGCGGCAATGACACCCTGCTCGGTCAGGCGGGTGACGATCTGCTGAACGGCGGAGCCGGTGATGATGACATTGAAGGCGGCAGTGGTCGGGATACGCTGATTGGCGAGGCCGGCAACGATCAACTGGATGGTGGACTGGATGCCGACTCCATGGACGGTGGCGCCGGGAATGACCTCTATATCGTTGATAACGCGGGTGACGTGGTGATCGAGGGGGCAAATGCGGGGACTGATACTGTCGAGACCAGCCTCGCCACTTATGTCCTGACGGACAACGTCGAAATCCTGGAATACACCGGTACAGGGAATTTCACCGGCACTGGTAACGCGCTGGCGAACACCATCACCGGGGGTAATGGCAATGACAACTTATCCGGGATGGGCGGGAATGACCAGTTGCTGGGTGGTGTTGGCAACGACATTCTCGACGGTGGCGACGGCAACGACAACCTGCAAGGGGCAAACGGCGTTGACACCCTGCTGGGTGGCGCAGGCAACGATGTGCTCTCTGGCGGTCTCGGCAATGACGTGCTGACGGGCGGTACAGGTAACGACACCATGGACGGCGGTACCGGTGACGACCGCTTCATCTTCTCAAGCGGGTTCGGACAGGACAGCATTTCTGGTTTCGACAGTAATGCTACCGCCGGACAGGATCTGATTAATATCTCTGGAATGGGAGTGACTACCGCAAACTTTACCTCTACGGTTTTGATTTCGGGAAATAATAACCAAACGATCATCACCATCGGCGGCGATATTATTACGCTGACGGGTGTTGCGGCCAATACCGTTAACTCTACTGACTTTATTATTTAAACGTCTGGAATAAGAAAAGCCGAACTGTTGAACATTTGATTAACGAGTAAGGAGCCTATTATGCCGCGCCAGCAAAAGCCAACTGAGCTACAAAATGCGTTGAAAGGATGTAAGCCTGCATTTCTGATGTTACTGTTTTTTAGCAGTACGATTAATATGCTAATGCTGGCGCCGGCAATTTATATGTTACAAGTCTACGATCGCGTGTTGGTCAGTAAGAACACCACCACATTGTTAATGCTGACATTACTGATAATCGGTCTGTATACAGTTATCTCAATGATTGAATATGCCCGCACCAGCGTGATGACGCGATTTGGCAACCGACTGGATGTGAAATTAAATCAATTAGTTTTTAATGCCGCGTTTAAACGCCGGGTTTCCACCCGTGAAAATAACCCGGCGCAGGCGCTGGCCGACCTGGCGCAAATCCGCCAGTTTCTGGCAGGCAACAGTTTATTTGCCCTGTTAGATATTCCGTGGACACCCTTCTATTTACTGATTGCGTTTATTGTCCACCCGCTGCTGGGATATCTTTCCATTATCGGGATACTCATCTTATTTACCCTGACGCTGGTGTCAGAACTGTCAACCAAAAAACCGATTCAGCAGGCGCACGCATTAACCATCAACAATACCAGTAAACTGAATAAGCAATTGCAAAACTCCGACACCATTGAAGCGATGGGAATGCTGGCAACGCTGAAAAAACACTGGCTGGAACAGCACAGTAAAGTGCTGGTTCTGCAAACACAAATTGCGGACAAAACCGCCACATTAAGCAGTCTGAGCCGCTTTGTTCGCATCTTACTGCAATCTGTTTCGCTGGGTGCGGGTGCCTTACTGGTGATCGACGGGAAAATCACCCCCGGCCTGATGATTGCCGCCTCCATTATCCTCGGCAGGGTGTTGAATCCGGTCGAACAGGTCATCGGTAGCTGGAAACAGTTTGTGCAGTTTCGCAACGCCTGGCATCAGACCACCACACTGTTACGGGAATTTCCGGAACAGAAAGATGTGCTGACGCTTCCGCGTCCAAAAGGCAATATCAGCGTAGAAGGCGTCTTCGCGGCACCTCCAGGCCAAAAAACGCCAACGCTGCGAAATATCACGTTTCAACTCGAACAGGGAGAAATCCTGGGGATAATCGGCCCCTCTGCCTCCGGAAAAACCTCGCTGGCAAAACTGCTGGTCGGCGTCTGGAGCCCGCTTTCCGGTAAGGTCCGTATCGATGGCGCAGATATCTGCCAGTGGGACAAAGCCTTGCTTGGTCCGTCTCTCGGCTACCTGCCGCAGGATGTTGAATTGTTTGACGGTAGCATCGCGCAGAATATCGCACGCTTTACCCCCAATAACAGCGAACTGATCGTGGCGGCAGCGCAACTTGCAGGGGTACACGACATGATTTTACGTCTGCCACAGGGATACGATACCCCGCTCGGTGCCGAGGGATATCAATTGTCGGGCGGCCAGCGGCAGCGTATCGGGCTGGCGCGGGCGGTCTATGACAACCCGGCATTCATCGTGCTGGACGAACCCAACGCTAACCTTGACGACGCGGGTGAACAGGCCCTCATCAAGGCCATCAATACACTACGCACACAGGGACAAACGGTGATCATTATCTCGCACCGACCGACGCTGCTGGGCGTCGTCAATAAAGTGTTATTGCTCAACGAAGGGGCGATTCAGGAATTCGGTCCGCGCGACCAGGTGTTTGCCAATTTGCGTCAGGCAAATATTTTAAAATCGGTTCCCAACGCATCAACCACCCCACCACCTGCCCAGAATAATGAACCACAACGAGAGGCTTTATCATGAAAAAGCAGACAGAGAATACGACAGAGCCAAAGACGGAGAGTGTCGATACAAATATATGGCCGCCTTTAATCAGAGGTATCGCTGTGATTATTCTGGGGGTCGGTGGTTTTATATTATGGGCGGTAGGTGCGCCACTGGACGCTGGTGTGGTCGCTGACGGTACGGTTACCGTCTCCAGTAATCGAAAAACGATTCAACATTTAAGCGGCGGACGCGTGACCGATATTCTGATTAAGGAAGGCAATCGGGTTAAGAAAGATCAAATCCTTGTTCGCCTGGATAAAATGCAGCTTGATATGCGTTACAGCGCATTGATTGCACAATATATCTCGGCAAAAACCCATGAGGACAGATTACTGGCAGAAAGAGACGGCCGCGATACCATCGTCTATAGCGAGGAATTGATAAGCCAATTTTCCAGTAATAAGCGCCTTGTCGAAGTCCGTCAATTACAAGAAAAGCTGTTTGAAACCCGCAGAAAAAATATTCAGGATGAATTATCCATGATTCAGGAAACCCTGGACGGTCTGACCGGGCAAACCGAAAATTTAACCAAGATAAAAGGGTTTCGCGAGCATCAATTTACGCTGATTAGCAGAGAACTGGGCGCCATTCGCGCACTGAGCGAAAAAAACTACTATCCCAAGGCCCAGTTACTGGTGCTTGAGCGGGAGGCCGCCGAAATATCCAGTAATGTCTCAGAAGATATTCTTAATATTGCCAAACTCAAGTCTCAGCAAAATGAAATGAAGATTAAGGCGTATCAGGTACAGCACCAGTTTCTCCAGGAAGTGGAATCGGAGCTGACCCTCAAACAAAAAGAGGTCGCCATGCTGGAAGATGAGTTAGCGTCGACCCGACACGAGCTGAATAACACGGAGATCCGCTCGCCGATCGACGGGATCGTTCTGGACGTAAAAGTCAGTACCGTCGGCGGGATCATTCAACCGGGTGAGCATTTGATGGATATTGTCGCCGCAGAGCAACCGCTGCAAATCGACGCCAAAATTCCGGTACATGCCATTGATAAAATGACGCCGGGACTGACCGTCGATGTGCTATTCCCGGCGCTCAACCATGCGTTATTGCCTTCGGTGCCGGCGCAGGTGTTAACCATTTCGGCCGACCGTCTTATCGATAAAGTGACTCAGCAGCCCTATTATCTCGCTGAAGTCCGGGTCTCCCCGGAAGGGGTGCATCTGTTGGGAAATTACAAAATTAAAGCGGGGATGCCCGCCAGCGTCACGATTAAAACCGGTGAGCGCACCTTTCTGAGCTACCTGTTTAAACCATTGCTTGCCCGTCTGGAGCTGGCGTTCAAAGAGTATTAATTCTGGTAGGTGTGGTTAGTCATGATGGTCGGTTAAGAAATTAGGGAGAATCTGTCACTCTGGCGAAGGGTTCCGTTCACCTTATGTTCTTAGCTACTCTGGTATTTCATGTCCCGTGAACGGGTTAAGGGGGCTATCGCCGCCCCCTTAACAATCCCGGCTCCCGGCAGGAAAATTGCCGCTTCGCGGTCCCCTCCGTTTATTCCTCCAGGCGACCGGGTCGGGCATGAAGTGGTCTACTTAATTTGGACACAGCCAGAGGTTCTTTGTCTTTCCATCTCGGTGGGTGTCAACCCACCGTTGT
>NZ_JBWKVL010000014.1:0-135661 GCF_059421685.1 Citrobacter sp. GW821-FHT02E08
CGATAGCACCCTTAACCCGTTCACGGGGCATGAAATGCCAGAGAAGCGAAGAACATGAAGTGAACGGAACCCTTCGCAAAACCAGCATGTTACTTCTTCTGGATAAATACCTCAGGCTTTCGGTTTACCAGCGTTTAACTGACCAGCACCCCAGATCAGGTTTAATTTTCGCGGGAAGATTTGTTTTTCTGCAGCGTCTCTTTGAGCTGCCCCACCAACTGGCGCCGAAAATCCCCCAGCCGCGGTTTATCATCATCAATCCACGGCAAAGGACGGCAAAGCTCCATGGCTTTAATCCCCAGGCGAGCCGTCAACAACCCGGCGCCTATCCCCTGCGCGGCGCGGGTGGACAGACGTGCAGCCAGATCCTGCGACATCCAGTCCATCCCAACTTCACGCACCAGTTCACTGGCGCCCGCAAACGCAATGTTCAGCAGTACCAGGCGGAATAACCGCAAGCGGCTGTAATAGCCCAGTTCAATGCCGTACAACGTGGCGATGCGGTTGATCAGGCGTAAATTACGCCAGGCAATAAAGGCCATATCCACCAGCGCTAACGGGCTGACGGCAATCATCAGGGTCGATTCCGCCGCCGAGCGGCTGATTTCTCGCCGGGCCTGCGCGTCCAGCACGGGTTGCACCAGATGGGCATACAGGCTGACCACTTCACGATCATTTTGCGTCTCATGAATCGACGCGTACCAGCGTTGTAACGCCGGATGTGACTGATCAATACCCGCCTGCTGCGCCAGTTTCTCGCAAAACGCGCGCCCTTTACCGGTACCGACACTGTGTAACAGCTCACGCGCTTCATCACGCTCATGCGCGCGCTGGCGTAACCGCCACAGCCGACGCCACTCGGTCGCCACCGACCCAACGCCCGCGCCGATAATCAACATACCTGCCGCACAGCCGCCAAGCGCGGCCCAGTCCTGGGTTTGCCAGGCATTCATTGTCCACTGAACGCCCTGGCCGACGACGCTGGCGCCAAACAGGGCCAGGCCGCCCATCACCATTTTGCGCCACAGACTGCGTTTCGGACGTAATGCGGCATCAATGACCGCTTCTGCTTGTCCTTCGTCCTCCAGCGGCTCTTCTGTCTTCGCTGGCGCGAAGGTCTGCGCCTCTGTTTCGCTGAAGGATTGTTGCGACTTAAAGGTCGGACGTACTTCTGCTTCCAGCGGCCCGGCGAAATCGATACGCGGTTTCAACGGTTCGGTCATCGCAATTTATCTCCTATCAAAAACTCCAGCGCGGCATCCAGACGAATGTGTGGCAGCGGTTTGTCGACATCCATCACCTGGGGGCGAAACGCTTCAAACTGAAACCCCTGGCTGTCCCAAAACGCCTGTCCGGGCAGACGCGCGGGCACCTCCCCAGGATAGACGGTCAGGGGTTTACCGTCGTTGAGACGATTTCCACGCAACGCAGGGATTTTTTCGCCATTCACATCAATTAGCCCGCTGGTCGTCGCCTGTACGGACGCCAGCCCCAGACAATCCATACTGATCCCCTCAAAGGCGGCATTTTGCCAGGCATCCTGGATCAGTTGCTGGAGCAAAGAAACCATATTGGCGTGTTGATCGACGGTCACGTGATCCGCTTTGGTGGCGGCAAACAGCAGTTTGTCGATAACGGGCGAAAAAAGCCGCCGGAACAACGTACGCTGACCGTAATGAAAGCTCTGCATCAGTTGCGTCAAGGCCAGACGCATATCATTAAACGCCTGCGGCCCGCTGTTGAGCGGCTGCAAACAGTCCACCAATACGATCTGACGATCAAAGCGCAGGAAGTGGTTTTTGTAGAACCCCTTTACCACTTTTTCGCAGTAGTAATTAAAGCGCTCGCGCAGCATTCCAGCATTAGTGTGTTTGTCGGCCTGCGCCAGTTTCGATTCGCCAAACGCATCCACATCCGGCCACGGGAAAAATTGCAGGGCCGGTGCCCCCGCCATATCCCCCGGTAACACAAAGCGTCCCGGTTGAATGAAATGCAAACCTTCTTGTTTGCATTGATGCAGATAATCAGTCCACGCAGCCGCAATGTCAGCCAGACGGTTTTCATCGGCGGGCGCCAGCGGATCCAGGCCCTGGCATAACTGACGCCATTTGGTTGACCACTCGCCCCGTTTGCCCTGTAGCAGCCCTGTCATTTGCCGTGACCAGCTCAGGTAATCCTGTGCCAGCATCGGTAAATCGAGCAGCCATTCGCCGGGATAGTCCACAATCTCCAGATACAGGGTGGACGTATCTTTGAAATGGCGCAGAAGGGAATCATTAGATTTGTAACGTAACGCGAGACGAATTTCACTCACGCCGCGCGTCGGCGTCGGCCAGCCAGGCGGCTGAGCATAAAGCTGGGCCAGCCCCTCATCATAGGTAAAACGCGGAATACCAAAATCGCGTTGCGGCACCCGCTTTACCCCGAGCAGACGTTCTTCCCGCACGGCGCTGAGCAGTGGCAGGCGAGCGCCGGTATGCACATTCAGCAGTTGATTCACCATCGCCGTGATAAACGCCGTTTTACCACTGCGGCTCAGTCCGGTCACCGCCAGGCGCAGATGTCTGTCGACCCCACGATTGACCAGCGCATTGAATTCGTTTTTAAATCGCTTCATCGCCATCCCGTTGTGCCTGAAGGCCCGAAAAAATTATAACGTATTCGTATTAATGTGGGGTCAGGCTGTTGATAATCAACTGCCTTGTGTTGTCATTCGCCAGTTAACTCCATAAGATGTGCGTCATTAACTCTCGGACGGGCTCGGGGTACATGTCTCCTACCATATATGATATTGCGCGTGTCGCTGGCGTTTCAAAATCGACAGTGTCACGCGTTCTCAATAAGCAAACCAATATCTCACCAGAGGCGCGAGAGAAAGTATTACGCGCCATTGATGAACTGCAGTATCAGCCGAATAAACTTGCGCGGGCTCTAACCTCTTCCGGGTTTGATGCAATAATGGTTATTTCAACCCGTTCTGCTAAAACCACCGCCGGAAACCCCTTTTTCTCTGAAGTACTGCACGTGATCACGGCCAGTGCCGAAGAGGAAGGTTTTGATGTCATCTTACAAACATCAAGAAATACCGAAGATGATTTACAAAAATGTGAAAGCAAGATAAAACAAAAAATGATCAAAGGGATTATCATGCTGAGTTCTCCGGCAGATGAAACCTTCTTTGCTCGCCTGAATAAATACGAAATCCCGGTAGTGGTCATTGGGAAAGTTGAAGGGCAGTATTCGCATGTTTATTCCGTTGATACGGATAACTTTCAGGATAGTGTTGCGCTGACGAATAGCCTCATTGAAAGCGGTCATAAAAATATTGCCTGTCTGCACGCCCCGCTTGATTATCATGTTTCCATTGATCGCGTTAACGGATATAAATACAGCCTGCAAGCACATGCACTCCCTAGCCGATCAGAATGGATCGTCGATGGTGGATATACCCACGAGAGTGCGTTAACTGCCGCACGGGAATTATTAAGTCAAGAATCGCTTCCGGATGCGGTATTCGCCACAGACAGTCTTAAACTGATGAGCATCTATCGCGTAGCTGCGGAAAAAAATATTGTCATTCCGGATAAACTGGCCGTTGTGGGTTACAGCAATGAAATGCTTTCATTTATTTTGACCCCTCCACCGGGCGGTATTGATGTACCGACGCAAGCGTTGGGAGAAAAAAGTTGCGATCTCCTGTTTAAATTGATCGCTGGTCAAAAACAATTACAAAATATCACGGTTGCCACGCAAATATCGTTGCCAAAGACACTTAAATAAAAAAAGGGGCATTTTCATGCCCCTTCCCCATTAGAAGGCGTAATTGAATCCTACGCCAGCATAATGGAATTTATCGCTTTCACCTTCATCATGGTCTTCCCACTCGAACGCATACTCCAGCGACACTGACAGTCCATTCTGGAAATCATAGCCGTAGAGCATACCAAGACGATTGAAATCATGCCCTTCGCGTGCGATGTCATCCTGCCAGTCCCAGTTAGACCAGCGGTCGAGACCGATACGGGTATACGGCGTCAGCGTGGTATTGCCTAATGAAATAGGTAAATATGCACGGATTTCCTGCGTGGAGAATTCACCATTATTGCGCGAACTGTCCATATTAAAGCCACGTTCTAAATAGTAGTTGGCCACAACAGAAAAGGTATCATTGATTCTGTACGTTAAACCGGTTTCTGTTTCCACGCGGCTATCCGAATAACCCGTTTCATCCAGATCGTTGACAAACTTGTACATAGAGAACCAGCCACTGAAGCGCCAGTCATCATTCAGTTTAACATCCCAGTCGGGCTGTATTTTCCAGCGTTGCATATTTGCTGTACCCGCATCGCCGCCATGATCATCTTCAAAATGATAACCATAATTACGTAATCCGCCCGTCAGACCAAAAGAGAAATCATCACTTTCAGTAATCTGATAACGAATATCTAATTCAGGACGATCAAACCAGGTACCACGAGAACCGCTACTGTAATCAACAGGACCTTCCTGATAATAAGCCAGTGAGATTTTCCACGGACCATTCGAGGCATTAAACCAGACTGACGGTTCTGATAAACCGTCCATATCTTCGGCATGGCCTTCTACGTTTTCTATTTCATACATGGCACCCACATTGAAATGCCAGTCATCGTTTTCAGCAGCCTGCGCGCAGGCCATCCCGGCGCACATCAGCAGCGCTGTAGAGGACAGTAAGGTTTTCATTTATGTTCCTTGTTAAAAGTCTAACAAAAAAGCAATTACAACCGGGAGGAATCCCCCGATATATGTAAACTCGTCATTTTTAAATTGAGACGACTTCTGGCAGTTAATGTCTCCAAAGGGAATACCATCGGCATCCCCTCTGGATTAATGCACTTTCAGCACTATCGCCATTCAAATTATTTTGTGAGCTTTATTGGATCGCAATTTCCGTTTCATCATCAAAGAAATGGCATTTAGCCATATCAAAATGTATGGTGATATTATCTCCTGCCGAATAGTCATTCATTGCGCCAGCACGTACCACCATTTCGTGCCCCCCTACCGTGGTATAAAGCATAAATTCAGCCCCGGTTAATTCCGCCACGCTTACCCGCGCCGCAACATTATTATCAGATAATGCATCAGGCTGGATATCTTCAGGACGAATCCCCATGACAACGGCTTTATGGTCATACCCCTGTTTTTTCAAAATGCTGAGTTTGTCTTCTGGGATGGTTAACTTTAGCGTTTCAGTAACAAATTTATCCCCATCAATCGCGCCACGAATAAAATTCATTGACGGTGAACCAATAAATCCGGCCACAAACATATTGGCAGGATGGTTATATACCGTTTTGGGCGCGCCAACCTGCTGAACAATCCCGTCTTTCATAATGACAATGCGGGTCGCCATGGTCATCGCTTCAGTCTGATCATGGGTTACGTAGATCATCGTGGTGTTCAGTTTTTGATGAAGCTTGCTGATTTCGGCTCGCATCTGAACACGCAGTTTGGCATCAAGGTTAGAGAGCGGTTCATCCATCAGGAACACCCCTGCCTCACGGACAATCGCACGCCCCAGCGCCACACGCTGGCGCTGACCGCCGGACAACGCCCCCGGTTTGCGCTTCAGATAGTCACGTAAACCCAGTATTTGCGCTGCCCAGTTCACACGTTCATCAATAACGCCTGGGTCAATTTTCTGCATTTTCAGCCCAAACGCCATGTTGTCGTACACGCTCATATGCGGATACAACGCATAGTTCTGGAAAACCATGGCAATGTTGCGCGCTTTGGCCGGAACGTCGTTCATGCGTTTGCCGTCGATCAACAGTTCTCCACCGCTGATCTCTTCCAGTCCGGCGATCATGCGCAGCGTGGTCGATTTGCCGCAGCCTGATGGCCCGACAAAGACAATGAACTCTTTATCTTCGATTTCCAGGTTGAAGTCTTTAACCACATGGACCTGGTTATCGTAAATCTTTTGAATATGTTTCAACGAAAGCTGTGCCATGTTGATTCCCTTACTTTTCGTTTTGCCAGAAAGCCGATAAGCACGGCCACGTCAAATATTGCGTTGAAGGAAGTAGCATTCCAGCGCCGGTTAAGCCAGAACCAATGCCGATGGAGCGCATACCGCTGGCGTTGATCGCATCAATGCCAGCCTGAGCATCCTCAATGCCAATACATTCTGCGGGAGTGACACCTAATCCACGGCATGCTGCGATAAAAATCTCAGGGTCCGGCTTTGATAAGGTAATTTTTGCGGCATCCGCGCAGAAATCAAAATAGTGCTCAATGTCCAGAGCCTGCAAAATGACCGGCGCATTCAGCGATACCGATGCCAGACCAATCGGGATCCCCTGCGTGCGCAACTCACCCAACAGTTCCCGGATCCCCGGCAACACTGAGCGGGAGGTCAACTCGCGCAGGGAGTCAACGTAAAGCGCATTTTTACGGGTCGCCAGTGCAACACATTCCTCAGGGCTGAACGCCCCTTCTTTGCCGCCGTGCTGGAGAATGCGTCGCAACGAATCCATCCGGCTAATGCCTTTTAAGCTGTCGTTAAAAACCTCATCGATCTGAATCCCGATTTCATCAGCAATCTGCTTCCAGGCCAGAAAGTGGAGATGCGCGGTATCGGTAATCACGCCGTCCAGGTCAAAGATGATAGCCTGAGGTTTCATTCCGCCTCCATGGTAGCGGTCCCAATTTTGGGCGCAATAAAATCATTTAATTTCAAAATGTGCTGGCCCTGTACCGTCATCAAATGTCCATTAAGCCAGAACTGAACGGCAGTCGCACTGGTGACGCTGACTTCATCCGCCGTGATGGAAAAGTGCATTTCGCTGCCCTGCCAAATGAGCGGGAAAGAGAGGCGTTTCCAGCCGGAAGGTAAACGCGGCGCGAGATGCAATGCCCCCTGATACAGGCTTAAACCGGCAAATCCCTGTATCGCCCCTAACCAGATAGCTCCAGTCGCCGCAGCATGAATACCGTCATCACAGCTGTGCGGATCTTCGCCCAAATCGATCTGCGTTCCCTCTTGCCAGAAGCGGTAACCCAGCGCCGGGTCACCGCAGCGTGCAGCCACAATGCCATGTATCGCTTTGCTCAGAGAGGAGTCATGGATGGTTCGCGGTTCGTAAAAACGCAGGTTCGCCAGACATGACTGCGGGCTGAAAAGTTCAGGCAACATATAGGTCAGCATCACCACATCCGCCTGCTTGAGAATCTGCATCTCATTGACTTCAGCACGCGAATAGTCGAGTAAAATCGTTTGTTTTCCTGCCTTTACCTTATACTTGCTGAGTTCAATACACGGCTTGCTGAGGAAGGTATCATCTTGTGCGAGCACACCATCTTCCTGAACTTCCGGACGCCACAACCGTTGTAAGAAGTTCTCAGCACGGTGAAGAAAGGCTTCATCAGCACTACCGAACATACGGGCAAAATGGAGCGCCTGTTCGACGTTGTAATAGGCCATATAACTGGTGAAGGCATTGTTATTCACATGCTCGGTATACTCATCGGGCCCGATCACATCATGGATTTCCAGCCGACCATTAATCTCGGTGGCGCGGCTTAACCAGAATTTTGCGGTTTCCAGCAACAGCGTCATCCCTTCACGCTTCATGAAATCGATGTCGCCTGTCACCTGCCAGTAGCCCACAACGGCCCACGCGATATCCGCCACCAGGTGGTGCTCTGCCTGCGCGGAGGCCACTTTTTGCCGCAGACCGGTACGAATATTGATCGCCGCGAATTCCGGTGTCTCTTCTTCACCGCTGCGTGCGCTTTCCCAGGGAAACAGCGCGCCCTGCCAACCATTTCGACGGGCTTTTTCTTTCGCGCCCGGTAAATTGTGCCAACGATATCGCAGCAACCCACGGGCGATTGCCGGATCGGTAAACAGATGGAATGGCAGCAAAAAGACTTCGGTATCCCAGAATACGTGGCCTTTGTAACCTTCACCGGTCATACCTTTCGCGCCAATGCTGCTACGCTCATCGTGTGACGGCGTCATAATGCGCAAATGATAGAGGGCAAAGTCCAGCGCGCGCTGATCTTCCTCATTTGTGCTTTCAAGGACGACGCGGTGACGTTGCCACCAGTGGCGCCAGTTTGCATCTGAATGCGCTTTCAACGCCGCGTAGCCGAGTCCGGCACAGTTTTCCAGTTGATTCAGCGACTGGCTTGCCCAGTTTTCAATCGAGGTGCTGCGCTCGCTGGTCCATTCAATCCAGACCAGTTTTTCCAGCGTGATACGCTGTCCTGCGCTCGCCTGCACGCTGTTGTGTTGCATCAGGCGGCGGTCTTTCGCCGTGAAGCAGCGCTGCACCTCGCCATCCACACGACAGGCCGCAGAAATCACAATATCGGTACGGCCATCCTGGGTGGTGTAAACCCCTTGCAGCAGGTTTTGACCGAATACCCGGACTTGTGTTTCATCCAGATGCTGGCGACCATGATTGGTGACCGTGGCATCAATGCCTGTTGACAGCGTGATCGCGGCGTCACCGTCCAGCGGGGTAATCGAGAGCTCCATCGCGAACAGAGGTAATGACTCCGTCGAGACAAAACGACGACTTTCAATACGAAAACGCCCGCCCTTTGGCGCATGCCAGAGGAGAGAGCGACGCAACTCCCCGCTGGCGAGATCAAGTTCACGCTGCCAGTCTTCAACCACACCGCTTTGCAGAGAAAAAATCTCGCCATTCAGCGTTATGTGTACCCCGACAACATCGGGAAGATTGACCAGTTCGTTGATCTCGCCTTTCCCCGCACGATGATAAATCCCGGCAAGGTACATACCGCGGGTTTGAACCGTGTAATCTTCTTCATGGGTGGCACGGATCCCCATGTAACCATTGCCTGTCGTCATCAACGATGCGTATTTATTCAGGCTGTGCAGGCAAAATGCGCCGTCAGTTAGCATTACAGGCTTAGTCATAATTCCACGCTTTTTCCTGTTTCGGCGGATTGGTATAACGCAGCGACCAGTTGTTGAATCACAAATCCTTGCTCAGCATCAGCAATCATGACTGGCGCCCCCTGAACGTGATTCACAAACGCGTCCATACTGCGAAAATGTCGATTGTCATCCGCAAGCTCGCGCTTAAACAGAATGTTTAATTCCCCGTTCTGATCGTTATAAACCTGCGCAGGAAACAGCGTCGCGCCAGCTTTATCGCCGCAGAAATTCACGTTCATCACCGACTGTTCGACAATATTGAGCGCAAAGGACGTTTCGAGCCGCAAAATGCCCCCATTGTGGAATTCAACGGTGCCAAACAGCGCATCTTCAACGGTGTACGTACTCGGGTCCCACTCACCGAACTGGCCGCTATTTTTGCGAGTGCCAATCTTTTGAAAACTGTGGGCATGGACGCGTTTGACCGCCGGAAACCCCAGTACATACATCGCGGCATCCAGCATATGAATACCGATATCAATCAGCGGGCCGCCGCCCTGTAATTCTTTGTTTGTAAAGACGCCCCAACCCGGCACACCGCAGCGACGCAGCGCTTTAACGTTGGTCACATAGATTTCACCTAATACCCCGGCCGTCACCTGTTCACGGAGCATTTGGGTATCGAGTGCAAATCGGTGGTGGAAGTCATAAGCCAGCACCTTACCCATTCGACGGGCAGTTCTGCACATCTCCTCCGCTTCTTCCGGTGTCATGGCCGGCGGCTTTTCGCACATCACGTGGCAACCGGCGTTGAGCGCCATCATGGTGTGCTCATAATGAAAACGGTTTGGTGAGCAGATACTGACAACATCGGGCTTGACCTGATCGAGCATGGCCTGCGGGTCGTCCCATACCTGCGCATTACCGTACTTTTCTGCCAGCATCTGCGCCTGAGACAGGCGGCTGTCACAGACAGCCACCAGTTCAAGATCAGCACGGGTGCAGTAGTACGACGCATGAACTTTATCCGCCACCTGACCGGCGCCGATAATGGCGACACGCAGGGGCGAGTTTGTCGTTGCACTCTTCACAGAGATCCTCTTAGCACGTACGCAGCCAGGCCAATGACTGACGGTAGGCTTCCGGCAAGTTGTCTGCCCTGACCCGACCTTCATACACGATGTAGCCCTGATAATTATCCTGACGCAGTTGATCGAACAGCGCGCCAAAGTTCAGGGTGCCGGAACCCGGCTGATAACGATGGTTGTCCGCGATATGCACATGACCGAGAAGATCGCGGTTGTCATGCAACGCCTTCGCCATATCGTCTTCTTCGATATTCATGTGATAGAAATCGCCGATGATCTGTACATGTTTCAGATCGTTTTCAACGATATAACGGCGGGCATCCGCGAGCGTGTTGATCATGTGATCCTGATAGCGGTTGAGCGGCTCCAGATACACCACGGTGCCGGTGCGTTGCGCAACCTTGTCAAGTACCCGTAACGAGTCGCTCACCGCGTTGCGATCGCCTTCCAGGCTGCGCGGAGAGGTCATCGGCGGCAGACGGAAGGTGAACATGCCCCACGCCGCCGGGACGATAATGCCTTTACCGCCGACCTCTGCCAGCGCTTCCAGAATGCGCTCGATCTGCTTTAGTCCGTTCAGGCGGCGCTCTTCGATAAAATCGCCAATCCAGCCATCATATCCACCGCAGGCGGTCGTCACCGGCAGGCCGGTTTCTTTAATCGCCGCTTTGACTTCTTCAAGGTTATTGACCAGTAATTTGCCGTCAATTTCGAAGCCATCAAATCCCATTTCTTTGATATAACGAAATTTTTCCAGAATATTTTCCGGGAAGAACGCCTGATTCTGTGTTCCGATTTTCATCTTTTTACATTCCTTTCGAATTAAAACGTGACGCCCATTTTGATGCTCTGCTCCGGGTGACGGTCTACATACTGCATGTAGCTTTCCGGGCTGTTGGCAAAGGTGACAACCGGGTCGATCAGCTCTTCACAATCGAGATAACCGTTCATCAGTAATTCCCAGCAGGTCTCTTCAATACGTTTGCGGCTCCAGCGCGGGTAATCCGGGTTCGGTTCGCTGCAGGCGCGAGAAAAGACAATTTTGGCGTTGTTGAAATGCGCTTCGCGGCCGAGGTTAAACCCTTCTGCGAACGGTTTAGCAAATGCCACATAGGAGATCGTGCCGCCGTACGCCAGGCCACGCAGCGCGGACTGCAGCGCATCGGCGTAACCGCTGGTTTCGATGATCACGTCAGCACCCTGCTTCCCTGTGAGCTTTTTAATTTCCATGCCCACGTCGGTGCCCAGAGGATTCAGACAGAAATCGGCGCCATGACGCAGCGCGATATCGCAGCGGTGAGCGATAGGATCAACACCAATCACCACCGAGGCCCCGGCTTTCTTCGCTAACTGAACGGCAATCTGGCCAATCGCCCCCAAGCCGACAACCACCACAAAATCACCCACACGCACGTTGGCATCACGCACGCCGCTCATGGCAAATTGCGCAGGGTCATAGCAGACCGCATTTTTCCAGGAACTGCCTTCCGGCATCTTGCGTAACTTATAGTTATTCACGGCATTGATAATGACGGTCTCACTGAGCGGACCGTATCCACAGACGCGGTCACCCACTGCGTAATCGCTCACGTCGCTGCCACATTCAATAATGTCGCCCACCACCATATTGCCGAGCTGGAATTTGCCGAATTCGATACCGCGTGGCGCGCCTTCCGGACGCGGCATAAACATTTGCCACTCGGCATTGAAATCTTCATCAATGAACGGACTGGCGGCGCGGAAATCGACCACTTCAGTGCCATGCTTCGGCGCGCCGAACAACACCCGGATTTTCACTTCGTTCGCCAAAACCGGACGGTCTTCATACTCCACAAGCGCCGCAACGCGCGGTTCAGTGGCAATTAACTTTTTCATTTACAACTCCTTTATTGAACTGGCCGCTTTAGCCCTTCACGCCACCCGCGGTCAAACCACTCTTAATAAAACGTTCGGAGAGCGCGTACATGATGACGACAGGCAATGCCGTAACCAGCGAGGCGGCCATCATGCGTCCCCAGATATAGTCAGGCGTGCTAAACAAGGTGTTCAGCCCCACCGGAAGTGTGAAATTGCTGGCGCTGGAGAGGAAAATAGATGCGAACAGATAGTCGTTCCAGGCCACCATAAAGCAGTAAACAAATACCGACACCAGCCCCGATATCGCCAGCGGCACCGTGATGCGGAAGATGATTTGCAGACGGTTCAGCCCGTCCATCATCGCCGCTTCTTCAATTTCATCCGGAATGGTGTCGAAGTAGCTTTTCAGCATGAAGACGGCGGTCGGCAGCGTTTGCGTCACCATGGTGATGATCAGCGCCATCTCTGTGTCATAAACACCGAGCGCCGTGATGATCTTGAACAGCGGAACAACCAGCAAAATCCCGGAGAACATGTACACCGTATAAAAGCTGGCGTTGATGGTCATACGCCCTTTAAAACGCAGGCGCGACAAGGCATACGCCCCCAGCGTCCCCAAAAAGACCGCTACGACGGATGACGTCACCGACACCACCAGACTGTTGCGGAAGTAATCCACGAACGGAAAGATGAGCGGGTTAAAAATGTCGACGTAGTGCTCCAGCGTCCACTGCTGCGGCAGCAGCGTCGGGTGCAGGGAGATGGCTTCTTTCGCGCTCTTGAACGACGTCATCAGCATCACGAAGAAAGGAAACAGCGTGATGATAAGGAACAGCGCCAGGCCGCAGTAAAAGCCGATACGACCCAGTATGCGTTTATTTGTTGCCATTGAGATTCACCCGTTTTCTGGTCAGCAAAATGACGGCAAAGATGATGATAAAGAGCACCACAGAGATTGCGGCTGCTTTACCTAAGTCATTAAATGCAAATGCTGTTTTGTAGAGATACACCCCGAGGATATCCACCTTGGTCGTCAGCAGATAAACGTCGGCGAACATGTAAAACATCCAGATGGTGCGTAACGTAATGACCGTCGCCAGCACGGGCATAATGGCGGGCAATGTGACGATACGAAAACGTTGCCAGGCATTAGCGCCGTCCATCTCTGCCGCTTCATACAGCGATTTATCAATGGTCTGCAAAATGGCTAAAAACGAAATAAATGCGTAAGGGAAGTAACGCCAGATGGCGAACAGCACCACTAAAACAAAGCTGCTTCCGGGGTTGTCAAACCACAGCGGCGCCTGGTCGTAGAGATGGAGTAAATCGACACCCAGGTAGTTCACAATGCCGTAGCCATTGTTGAACATGTACTTCCATGCAAAGACCAGCGAGATCGATGGCGTCACGTACGAGAGGATCACCAGCGAGCGCGCGGTCTTACGCAGGCGAAATTCGCGGTTAAAGAACATCGCCACGCCAAGTCCCAGCGCCGTACTCCCCGCCACCACCAGCGTGGTATACCAGACCGTCATCCAGAGCGAATGCCAAAAACCCGGGTCGGTCAGGATACGCATGTAGTTCTCAAGTCCGACAAAGGTAGACTCAATGCGCGGGTTCAGCGGTAACCGCAGGAAGCTGATTTCGATATTCGATATCATCGGCCAGGCGACCAGACCGCCCAGCAGCAACAAGCTGGGCGCCAGGAGCAGCATGGCAAAGGGCATGTCGGAACGACCGGAAAAAAACCTATTCATAACTGCTTTCCACATCCGCATTAACGCTGCTCAACCAGGGTATCCAGTTGTTTCTGGCTTTCCTTGATTGTTGAAGAGAGATCGGCTTTGCCTACCGTGACGTTGTGTACCATCGTACTCACCACGCCTGAACCGGTGACATCACCCATGCGGGTAAAGTTTTTATCCCCTACCGCACCAAACACCTGAATATTCGGCAGTTCGGCAATGAGCTGGTTCGGCAATTCCCCCAGCGCCTTGATAACGCTGTTGTCTTTCCATGTTGCCGTGTTCACAACCGCTTTATTCACCGGGAGTGCCGCACCGGGCGACATCATGACCCAATCCGCGATGTTGTCCGCCTGCTCCATAAAGGTGACAAACTTCTCTGCCGCCTGGGTTTCTTCCTCTTTCTGACCCGAAGTCAGAGTGAGAGAGGTCAGCATGCCGTACACCGCCGACGTTTGTTCTGTTGGCACCATAAACCCAACATTTTGCGGGTCGCCCTCTTTAATGACCGCCGGAAGAATGTACGTCGAGTAGATCGCCATTGGTGCCGTGCCATTCATAAAGGCGTCTTTGACTTCCATAATGTCGTTGGAGCCAGGCATGGTGTACGCCGCCAGCTCACGGTAATAGTCCAGCGCTTGCGCCATTTCTGGCGTATCCAGCGTGATTTTCCCCTGTGCATCAAAGACGTTCGCTTTATTCGACAGCGCAAACTGCGAGTAGGACTGTTCCGTCAGCACGCTTTCAGCCGTTGGCAACGCAATGCCATATTTTTTGTGCGCCGGATCGTTGAGCGTTTTGGCGACCACCAGCAATTGCTGCCAGTTTGTCGGCTCTGCCAGCCCGGCCTTTGCCAGCACATCCTTGCGATACCAGATACCGCCGATCCACGCGCTGACGGGCACGCCGGTCCATCCTGAACCATCTTCCGTACGAACAATACGCAACACGCCGTCATAAAACGCGTTCTCACCTACCGCCTGGATAACATTCGCCACCGCCTTGCGGTCGATAAGCTGTTCTTTATCCATCACTTTGGCGTAGTCATGGCTGGTCTCAATGACCTCAGGTAAAGAACCACTTCTCGCCAGGGTAATCACCTTCGTGTTATAGGCGTCTTCTTCAACCGGCACTTGTTTAACCGTAATGCCAGGGTTTTCTTTTTCAAAGCGAGCAATGAGCGCTGAAATAACGGCCTGGCGTTCCTGTTCCACAGAAGAATGCATAAATTCAATGGAGACGTTTTCTTTTTTATCTTCTTTGCATCCGGAAATCAGGGCGCAGGAAACCAGTGCTGATAACAGCACAATTTTTGATTTAAGCATTAGATGCTCCTTTTTATTTTTTAATCCACATAACCTGCCATGGATCCAGGGTTAATTCTTTCGTATTGATTTCTTTTTCAGAAATCAAATCAAAACCGGTCACTGCATCATCGGAAATCGTCTGACATTTTTCGCTAATATTAAATAGCGCAATAATGACCTCGCCATTCTCAGCCGTACGGGTAATTTGCATTACAGATGGCGTGATATTACCGATGTCAAAACCGCTGCCGGGATGGAAAGCGCAATGTTCGCGTCTCAATTTAATCAAGCGTGACAGTGCGCGATAAACGTCATAGCGTAACGTCTCCGTCGAACTTAATTCCGCTTCAATCTCATCAATATCATATTTTTTACGGTTAATAGCCCGGTTGTAACCTAATTTTTCAACGCCGTCATAGTCATTACGTGAACCCAGAATGCTCTGAATATAAATAGCGGGTACACCTGGAAAACTTAATAAAATGGCATGCGCCAGCGTAAATCGGGCAAGCCGTTCCTGGTTGCTGCTATCACGCGTACTCAACGCATCCATGTACGTGACGTTGATTTCATAAGGACTGCGGCTGCCATCAGGATTGTTCTTCCAGTTGACCAGTGCGCCCTCTTGCTGCAGCTCAGAGACCAGCGCTAAGATCTCCTCTTCTGGCAAGAGCCCACGTAACGGGTTCAGACCAATGCCGTCGTGCGACGCCAGGAAGTTGAACCAGGTCGTTTTTTCCGAAGGCAATGCCAACGACTGCGCCCACTGGCACAGGGCGGAGGCATCCTGGCGTTTAATGGCATGCAGCACCAGCGGTGGCAGCGAGAACTGATAGACCATATGGGCTTCATCATGCCCATCACCGAAATAGGAAATATTGTCTTTATGCGGAACATTGGTCTCAGTAATCATCGCGGTGCCCGGCGCCGCTTCATCCGTAATCGCACGAAACAGTTTGATCAGAGTATGTGTTTTCTCCAGATGAATACATGACGTGCCAGGCTCCTTCCACATAAAACCCACGGCGTCTAAACGCACATAATCCGCGCCTTGCTCAAGGTAATTTAGCAAAACATCGACCATCGCCAGCAGAACATCCGGGTTGCTGTAATTAAGATCGACCTGGTCATCGCTAAACGTTGTCCATAAATGGCGAACCGAATTATCCGACAGGGTAAATGGCGTCAGTAACGGTAAAGCCCGCGGGCGTGTTACTGCCGAAAGATCGGTATTCGGGTCCATTTCAACAAAGAAATTTTCAAAGCCAGGCGTTTGCTGTAAATAGTTTTTAAACCATTCACTTTTCGCCGACATATGATTGCAGACAAAATCAAACATTAATTGGCTGGCTTGACCCAGTTCAGCAATATCTGTCCACTCCCCTGTTTCTTTCGCAACCTGGTGATAATCGATAACGGAAAAACCGTCGTCAGAAGACCAGGGATAAAAAGGTAATAAATGAACATGGGAAAAAATTGTTTTTAACCGGTAATGATAAAATTGGTTAAACGTTGGAAGCGGTTTTGCTGACGAACTGTGAAACTGATCGGCATAAGTAATGAGAACCACATCGTTCTCATCCCAGTGTGGTTTACGTGTTTTTTTAATTAATGATTGCGATCGTTTAATGCGGTCAGACAACACACCATAGTGACGGGATGTAAATGTATCTCCGTAAACTTCTGTCAGGTAATGTTTGATTTTTTGGTTCACTTTCATTTTCCGTGGTAGCGGTCCCATGGATAGGGAGACTACCTTGCAGAAAATAAGCTGTCAATCAAGCAAGGGGGTTTGGAGGGGGTAAAAAAAAGGATTTCAGCAGCCCAAAAATCGTATTTGTGAGCTGCCGCAAATTCGCCAGTCGATTGTGAATAAATTGTTTGTTTTTATGTGCAGTCCTGTGATCAGGAATGGCTGCCACCATAGCGGCGGGAGATTTTTGCCGCCGCGCGTCTTAACAGGGGTTCCAGCGCCAACGCCAGCAACATTTTCAGCGGGCGGCGAGCGACGGATTTAATAGCCCACCCTGCCACACCGGCCGGGCCATAGCGTAACGCGGTCAGCAGAACCAGTTTCCCTGCGAGTTTAAAGCCCGGCTTCACCTTTTGCCCGGCGCGTTGCCAGCGTGTATTCATCTTATGAGCTCTCTTCATTACAACTGACGGAAACGGCTACGCAGCGTGAAGGTGTCGGACGTAACATAGCGCTCCATTTCACGCAGACGCTTTTCGCCCGCGGCCAGTTCCCTGTCGACAGCATCCAGCAATTCACCGCTAGAGGGGGATTGCTCGCCAGTGGTCATGTTGTCCGGCAACGGATCAAGCACAAACGTCAAAATGATATACGCAACCAGCGTAAAGAACGCCAGCCCGAAGAAAATCGACAGCACCACCAGGATCCGCACCAGTTTCACCGGCACATCAAGGTAGTTTGCGATCCCGGCACAGACGCCACGCACCATGCCCTGCTGCGGAATGCGCCAGAGCTTTTTATTCAAATTAATCCCTCCCATCAGCGATCCCTCCAGTTCGGATGTTCAGCATCAAGAATGTCTTCCAGCGTCTGAATGCGTTCACGCATCCGTTGCGCGTCGTCGGTTAATTGCGCCAAACGTTGCTGCTCACTTTGCGACAGTTCCCCACGACTGGAACGGTTGCTGTAATGCAGCCATAACCAAATCGGCAACACAAACAACACAAAAATGGTTAACGGAATGGCCAGAAATAGCGCGCTCATGAGTACTCCTTACAGGTGATGAGCGGCGGCGTACTCAGACGCCGCCTGCGATTATTATTGATTATCTTGCTTCATTTTGGCTTTCAACTGCGCCAGTTGCTCGCCGATTTCATCATCTGCTTTCAGGTCGGCAAACTGCTGATCCAGCGATCTCTGTTTGCCAAAGTTATGGCTTTCCGCTTCCGCTTCCATCTGATCAATACGGCGCTCAAACGATTCAAAGCGGGCCATGGCTTCGTCCAGCTTGCCGCTGTCCAGTTGACGGCGTACATCACGGGAGGAGCTTGCGGCCTGGTGACGTAACATCAGCGCCTGCTGACGGGCACGAGTTTCACTGAGCTTGTTCTCCAGTTCGCCAATCTCTTTCTTCATGCGCGTCAGCGTGTCGTCCACCAACGTCACTTCATGTTCCAGGGTGGCGATCAGATCGGTCAGTTTCTGCTTTTCAATTAACGCGGCGCGCGCCAGATCGTCTTTCTCTTTACGCAGCGCCAGTTCCGCTTTCTCCTGCCACTCTGTCTGCTGGGCTACGGCCTGCTCAATGCGACGGGACAACTGTTTCTTTTCCGCCAGCGCTCGCGCAGAGTTGGAACGGACTTCAACCAGGGTGTCTTCCATTTCCTGAATCATCAGTCGCACCAGTTTCTGCGGATCTTCAGCCTTTTCCAACAGCGCGTTAATGTTGGCGTTCACGATGTCGGCAAAACGAGAAAAAATACCCATAATTCAATCCTCACAATTTTTCTGATGTCGGGCTATGCCCTGCTGAAGCTCTAATACAATTCACGTGCCAACTTTTTAACTTATTGATTAATAATCATATGTATAATTTTACCTCGACAGCAATTCAGGTTAAAGTGGTGAATAACGCTAACAAGTGGTGAATTTCATCATGACAGAATACAAAGATAACCTTCTCGGTGAAGCCAACAGTTTTATTGAAGTGCTGGAGCAGGTTTCTCATCTGGCGCCGCTGGATAAACCGGTGCTGATTATTGGTGAACGCGGGACGGGGAAAGAGCTCATCGCCAACCGCCTGCACTTTCTCTCTTCTCGCTGGCAGGGGCCGTTTATTTCGCTGAACTGCGCCGCGCTTAATGAAAACCTGCTCGACACGGAATTATTTGGCCATGAAGCGGGTGCATTTACCGGCGCGCAAAAGCGCCATCCAGGTCGTTTTGAGCGTGCCGATGGCGGCACGTTGTTTCTCGATGAGTTGGCGACGGCCCCCATGCTGGTGCAGGAAAAACTGCTACGGGTCATCGAATACGGTGAGCTGGAACGCGTAGGCGGCAGTCAGCCGCTGCAGGTCAATGTGCGCCTGGTTTGCGCCACCAACGCCGATCTGCCCCGGATGGTTGATGAAGGGACGTTTCGTGCCGACCTGCTGGACAGGCTGGCTTTCGATGTGGTGCAGCTCCCGCCGCTTCGTGAACGTCAGACCGATATCATGTTAATGGCTGAACATTTTGCGATTCAGATGTGCCGAGAAATCCGTCTGCCGCTTTTCCCCGGATTTAGCGAGCGTGCAAAAGAGGCCCTGCTGCACTACCGCTGGCCAGGCAATATTCGTGAGCTGAAAAATGTGGTTGAACGTTCGGTGTACCGGCACGGCACCAGCGATTACCCGCTCGACGAGATCATTCTCAATCCGTTTAAGCGACATACCGTTGCCGTTGAGAACACGGAATCTCCTGCTGCTTCCCCTGCACTGCCGGTGGATTTACGTGAATTTCAGCAACAGCAGGAGAGAGATTTACTGCAACGCAGTCTACAGCAGGCAAAATTTAATCAGAAACGCGCCGCTGAATTATTGGGTCTGACCTACCATCAACTGCGTGCATTGCTCAAAAAACATCAGATTTAGTGATTCCTTCACCAGAATTGATGACATTTGCACCAGTTACCCGCAGACATTTTTACCTGGTGGGTCGTAGTGCGATACACTTTGTAGATCGAATCTAAAAACCTTAAAAATTATGCGCCTGGTTTTATCGTCTCTGGTAGTGATAGCTGGACTTCTCAGTGGTCAGGCTGCAGCTGCGCCTGAACAGCACCCGCGTGCTGATATTCGCGAGAGCGGCTTTGTCTACTGTGTCAGCGGGCAGGTCAACACCTTTAATCCGCAAAAGGCGAGCAGCGGTCTGATTGTCGACACGCTTGCCGCCCAGCTGTACGACCGGCTGTTGGATGTGGATCCTTATACCTATCGCCTGATGCCTGAGCTGGCGGAAAGCTGGGAGGTGCTCGACAACGGAGCAACCTACCGTTTTAACCTACGCCGGGACGTTCCGTTTCAAAAAACGGCCTGGTTTACCCCCACCCGTAAACTGAATGCGGATGACGTGGTGTTCACCTTCGAGCGTATTTTTGACCGTCATCATCCGTGGCATTACGTCAATGGCGGAAATTTCCCCTACTTCGACAGCCTGCAGTTTGCCGATAACGTAGAAAGCGTGCGCAAACTGGACAATTACACCGTCGAGTTCCGTCTGACGCAGCCTGATGCATCATTCCTATGGCATCTGGCGACGCATTACGCCTCGGTGATGTCTGCAGAATATGCGGCGAACCTGGCCAAACAGGATCACCAGGAATTACTGGATCGTCAGCCTGTCGGTACCGGTCCTTTCCAGCTTTCTGAATACCGTTCAGGACAATACATTCGTCTACAACGGCATGGCGAATTCTGGCGGGGTACGCCGCTGATGCCTCAGGTTGTCGTCGATTTAGGGTCTGGCGGTACCGGACGGTTATCTAAACTGCTGACCGGCGAGTGTGACGTATTGGCCTGGCCTGCCGCCAGCCAGTTAACGATTTTACGCGACGATCCTCGCCTGCGACTCACGCTACGCCCGGGAATGAACATCGCCTATCTGGCGTTTAATACCAATAAGCCCCCGCTGAATAACCCCGCAGTGCGGCATGCGCTGGCGCTGGCCATCAACAACCAGCGCCTGATGCAGTCGATCTACTACGGCACGGCGGAAACCGCCGCCTCTATTTTACCTCGCGCCTCGTGGGCCTATGACAACGAGGCTAAAATTACAGAATACAATCCCGCCAAATCCCGCGAGCAGTTAAAAGCGCTGGGGCTGGAGAATTTAACCCTGAAGTTGTGGGTGCCAACCAGTTCTCAGGCATGGAACCCAAGCCCGCTGAAAACGGCTGAACTGATCCAGGCGGATATGGCGCAGGTGGGGGTAAAAGTGGTGATTGTTCCGGTAGAGGGACGTTTCCAGGAGGCGCGGTTGATGGACATGAACCATGATTTGACGTTGTCCGGCTGGGCAACGGACAGTAACGATCCGGACAGTTTTTTCCGTCCGCTGTTAAGTTGCGCCGCCATTAACTCGCAAACGAACTTCGCCCACTGGTGTCATCCCGAGTTTGACAACGTTCTGCGTAAAGCGCTTTCTTCTCAGCAGCTTGCCTCGCGCATTGACGCGTATGATGAAGCGCAAAATATCCTGGCGACAGAGTTGCCGATCCTGCCGCTGGCGTCATCGTTACGTCTGCAGGCTTATCGCTATGACATCAAAGGGTTAGTGCTCAGTCCGTTTGGCAACGCCTCTTTTGCGGGTGTCTCGCGGGAAAAAGCCAAAGAGGTGAAAAAACCATGATTATCTTCACCCTGCGTCGTTTTTTGCTGTTGCTGGTCACGCTCTTTTTCCTGACGTTTATCGGCTTCAGTCTGAGTTACTTTACGCCGCACGCGCCGCTTCAGGGCGCCTCGTTGTGGAATGCCTGGGTATTCTGGTTCAATGGCCTGATCCACTGGGATTTCGGCGTTTCCAGCATTAATGGTCAGTTAATCTCTGAGCAGCTTAAAGAGGTGTTTCCCGCCACCATGGAGCTGTGTATTCTCGCCTTCGGCTTTGCCCTGATGGTCGGCATCCCGATCGGAATGGTGGCTGGCGTAACGCGCAATAAATGGCCCGATCGCGTTATCAGCGCCCTCGCCTTGCTGGGATTTTCTATTCCCGTGTTTTGGCTGGCACTGCTGCTGACGTTGTTCTTTTCGCTGACGCTCGGCTGGCTGCCGGTGTCTGGTCGATTTGATCTGCTTTATGAAGTCAAACCCGTCACTGGATTCGCTATTATCGATGCGTGGATTTCTGACTCGCCCTGGCGTGACGAGATGGTGATGAGCGCATTGCGCCACATGGTATTACCGGTCCTGACGCTGGCGGTCGCGCCTACCACAGAGGTGATTCGCTTAATGCGGATCAGCACGATTGACGTGTACGACCAGAACTATGTGAAAGCGGCGGCCACCCGAGGCTTATCACGTCTGACGATTCTGCGCCGTCACGTGTTGCACAACGCGCTTCCCCCGGTGATCCCCCGCCTTGGTTTGCAATTTTCGACCATGTTAACGCTGGCAATGATCACCGAGATGGTCTTTAGCTGGCCGGGACTGGGCCGCTGGTTGATCAACGCCATTCGCCAACAAGACTATGCCGCCATTTCCGCCGGTGTGATGGTAATTGGTTCGTTGGTCATCATCGTCAATGTGTTATCTGATATTTTGGGTGCCATGGCTAACCCGCTGAAACATAAGGAATGGTATGCCCTACGATAGCGTATACAGCGAAAAACGCCCACCGGGTACGCTACGCACGGCCTGGCGGAAATTTTATGGCGATACCACTGCGATGGTCGGCCTGTATGGCTGCGCGGGACTGGTGCTATTGTGCATTTGTGGCAGTTGGTTTGCCCCCTACGGTATTGATCAGCAGTTCCTCGGCTATCAGCTTTTGCCGCCTTCCTGGTCTCGCTACGGCGAAGTGTCGTTCTTTCTCGGCACCGACGATCTGGGGCGCGACGTCTTAAGTCGATTGCTGAGTGGCGCCGCGCCCACCGTCGGCGGCGCATTTGTGGTGACGCTCGCCGCCACGATTTGCGGTCTGGTGCTTGGGGTGGTTGCCGGGGCGACCCACGGCTTACGCTCCGCCGTACTGAATCACATTCTGGATACGCTGCTCTCTATTCCGTCGCTGCTGCTGGCGATTATCGTGGTGGCGTTTGCGGGTCCGCATTTAAGCCATGCGATGTTTGCGGTCTGGCTGGCGTTACTGCCGCGTATGGTGCGCTCTGTCTACAGCATGGTGCATGATGAGCTGGAAAAAGAGTACGTGATTGCCGCCCGTCTGGATGGCGCGACCACGCTGAATATTCTCTGGTTTGCCATTCTGCCCAACATCACGGCCGGTTTGATCACCGAAATCACCCGTGCGCTCTCGATGGCGATCCTCGACATTGCGGCGTTGGGTTTTCTGGATCTTGGCGCGCAGCTGCCCTCTCCCGAGTGGGGAGCCATGCTCGGAGACGCGCTGGAGCTGATTTATGTTGCGCCGTGGACCGTAATGCTGCCCGGCGGTGCCATTATGATCAGTGTGCTGCTGGTTAACCTGCTTGGCGATGGCCTGCGCCGGGCGATAATTGCGGGGGTGGAATAATGCCATTACTGGATATTCGTAACCTCACCATTGAATTCAGAACCGACGAAGGATGGGTAAAAGCCGTCGATCGGATCAGCATGACCTTAAACGAAGGCGAAATCCGTGGTCTGGTGGGTGAATCAGGGTCTGGAAAAAGTTTGATCGCCAAGGCAATTTGCGGGGTCGCGAAAGATAACTGGCGCGTCACCGCCGACCGTATGCGCTTTGATGATATCGACCTGCTGCGTCTCTCCTCGCGTGAGCGTCGTAAGCTGGTCGGTCACAACGTCTCGATGATCTTTCAGGAGCCACAGTCCTGTCTTGATCCGTCCGAGCGCGTGGGTCGCCAGCTAATGCAAAATATTCCAGCCTGGACCTACAAAGGACGCTGGTGGCAGCGGATTGGCTGGCGCAAACGCCGCGCCATTGAACTGTTGCACCGTGTCGGCATTAAAGATCACAAAGATGCGATGCGCAGTTTTCCCTATGAGCTGACCGATGGGGAATGCCAGAAAGTGATGATCGCCATCGCGCTGGCTAACCAGCCGCGTTTGTTGATTGCCGACGAACCGACGAACGCGATGGAACCCACCACTCAGGCGCAAATTTTTCGCCTGCTGACCCGTTTGAATCAGAACAGCAACACCACGATTTTGCTGATCAGCCACGACCTGCAGATGCTGAGTCAGTGGGCAGACAAAATCAACGTGATGTACTGCGGACAAACGGTGGAAACCGCGCTCAGCAAAGATTTGGTGACGACCCCGCACCATCCGTATACCCAGGCGTTGATCCGCGCTATCCCCGACTTTGGCAGCGCCATGCCGCATAAAAGCCGCCTGAATACGATGCCTGGGGCGATCCCCTTGCTTGAACAATTACCGATAGGTTGTCGTCTGGGGCCTCGCTGCCCGTATGCTCAACGAGAATGTATTGAAACCCCGCGCCTGACCGGGGTAAAGAATCATCTCTACGCCTGTCATTTCCCGCTGAATATGGAGAAAGAGTGACATGGTGGAAACGCTGCTTGAAGTCCGCAATCTGAGCAAAACCTTTCGCTATCGTACAGGCTGGTTTCGCCGTCAGACCGTTGAGGCGGTAAAACCACTGAGTTTTACCCTGCGCGAAAAGCAAACCCTCGCCATTATTGGCGAGAATGGTTCCGGCAAATCAACGCTGGCGAAAATGCTGGCGGGCATGATTGAACCCACCAGCGGCGAGCTGCTGATTGACGATCATCCACTGCACTACGGCGATTATTCGTTTCGTAGCCAGTGTATTCGGATGATTTTTCAGGACCCGTCGACGTCGCTCAATCCACGCCAGCGTATCTCGCAGATCCTCGATTTTCCGCTGCGTCTGAACACGGATCTCGAGCCTGAGCAGCGCCAGAAGCAAATTGTGGAAACCATGCGGATGGTCGGTTTGCTGCCCGATCACGTCAGTTATTATCCGCACATGCTGGCGCCAGGGCAAAAACAGCGTCTGGGACTGGCCCGTGCGCTAATTTTGCGCCCTAAAGTGATTATCGCAGACGAAGCGCTGGCGTCGCTGGATATGTCGATGCGTTCGCAGCTCATTAATCTGATGCTGGAATTACAAGAGAAACAGGGTATCTCTTATATTTATGTCACTCAGCATATTGGGATGATGAAACATATCAGCGATCAGGTTTTAGTTATGCACCAGGGCGAAGTCGTCGAGCGCGGCAGCACCTCCGACGTGCTTGCCTCGCCGTTGCATGAGCTGACCAAACGGCTGATTGCCGGGCATTTTGGTGAGGCGTTAACGGCAGATGCGTGGCGGAAGGACCGGTAAAGAGAAAAGGCAGAAATTATTCTGCCTTTTCTTAACCCCGTGACGACACATAATGTTTTTATTTATAGGTTAAATTATACGTCATCACAGATTTTACACACGGAAACCATCATCTGAAAAATAATGTTTCACTTCCGGCGAAATTATTATTTATACGTTACATTATAAACTACGGTGGCAGAAACGGAGCCCGCTTTAACTGCCGCATTGCTGGTTCGGTAATAACGAGCCGTCATGGCTATGGCGGTATTTCCTGCAACGGCATCGCCTACCTTAAAGGTTTCATTCAGTTTCGCCGGGTTATTATTGACCAACAGCTGGACACCGACCCCCGAGGCCGTTGAGTTGCCATTTAAAGCCAGCACACCATCGTCCTGTGCGTCAGTGTCCTCGGTGCCATCAAGCAGCAAATTGACAGAGACGTTACTATTGCACTTCAGTGAAATCTCAAACGGCGTATCCTCAGCCGTACTTCCCTTATGGGAGAGGTCGTTGGCACTGACCGGTTTGAGCAAAACACGTGAAGGCGTGGCAGCATCGACACTACAGCTGGGGACAACCACGGTACCGGTAATATGGTAGGTGATGGCGGAATAGCCATCCGTAGTGAAAGGTGTAACGGTTGTATTAATGATACCAGGCATTGCCGGGACACCGCCGCCGTATACACTAAGGGCACCTATCATAATAATGCCTTCGTGATCTTGTGGGTTCCAGCAGTCAGATTGCATACAGAATTTATTCCATGAGGCGGCAATCGTGACCGGAGGCGAGGCATTGTGCAATGATTCATACCAGCCGTCATAGGCTCTGGTATAAAACTTAAAACCAAGACCACTCCAGGAACCATCCGATAACAGCGCTTTTTCAAGATTGTTGGTGCCCGGTACGGGATTGGTTATTTTCCCTACGTAAGTAAAATGACCCGAGCAGGATATCGCTGCTGCGGTCTTGGCATCAGCCTTGGTTCCAAGTAAATCTTTATATTCAATGCTGGTGCTGTTATCCGCATCACCTGGAATAGTGATCGTGCCGATGTCAATATTCATAACCCCGGTGGTACCTGAACAACTGGCATGCGCTGAGCCGGTGAGTGTCAACAGTGAAATAAAGATGCTGATCAGTATGAAAATAATATTTTTTTCTTTCATAATCTCGCTGTTAAGATATTGTTAGTAGGGGGTGAGTGTTTGAATCTGTCACGGTTTGAACTGGGGGGATTATAATATCTATTATGCTATGCGCATATTTATAACGGGTGTAAAAATAGACAAAACTTGAGTAACGCTTCCAATTAGTTGAATTGTCATGAATAATACGGTTTTTTAAGGTGCTTCTGTGGCAACCATCACCGTTCATTGTCCCCGTTGTCAGTCAGCGCTGGTTTACCGTCATGGACAGAACCCTAAAGGTCGTGACCGGTTTCGATGCCGTGAGTGCCATCGAGTATTTCTGCTCACTTTTACTTATGAAGCCAGAGTTATCGGGGCCTTTATTGAAAAATACATGTTCTACAAATTGGAGGCATTACCCAAATTTGTAACGGGCAACAGCGATTATTTTAGTTTAATTAATATTATATAACAGGAATTACTATAGCATAATCTCGTCGCAGTCCTTTTTTACACTATAAAAAGTTTGATCATGACCGCGCGATATGGATGAAATACTGAAGGTGGGTTCCTGACATGACATTCGTTGATTGAAATTAGACAAAGGTATACGGCAGCAATAAAAACTGCCGTCGTTTACTGAAGTTATTTACTGATAATCAAAGGTAAACGTAGCGACTGAATTCACTTCCCCGCCGCTAACTGCCCCGCCTTTATAATAGTAGTAAGAATTAAATCCTACCGTCTCGTTGGCCTGTGAGCTACTAATAACTTCCAGCATCTCACCTATTTTAATAGGGGTATCGTTAAACAACAGTTGGATGCCGACATTATTATTCCCCGGCTTCGTATTGGCTAATACAGTGTCGATATTTTCCATTGTTGCACCATCAAACCGGATGGACACAGAGGTTTGCGGATCGCAGGTCAGATTGAATTGAAAAGGTGCAGGCGCATCTGCATATTTTCCCGGTCCATTCGCGTTGAGCTGGTTAACACTCACGTCTGGCAAAGAGATATAGTTCGAATACGTGTTGTCCAGTTCGCAGGTGTAAGTGGGGATAACCAGGTCATTTTTTAGAACGAACACCCATGTGACATACCAGGGTTCCCACTTTGCCATGCCCCTCATCTGTGTTTCCATCCTCATGATTTCTGTCCCCACCGGAAGCGTGGTGCCAGTACCCCATGTTGCGGTTGACGTTCTGGTTATACCTATTTTTGCCGCAATGGGTTTTGTTACCATACTATGCGCACCTGAATTACTGCATGACGAATCAGGCCATAAGCAGACCGGCTGCACAGTATAGTCAGTTCCACTCATTTGAATAAAAGGCTCATAACCCAGGCGAGTAAGAGCAGAGGAGATGGTGAGGCTATTACTCCGCAAAGCATCTTGATATGTTGTGTCCGGTTGACCATAACATTTCGCGTAAGTGCTCATATCGGTAATAATCGCTTCGGTGACAGATTTGGCGCATCCACCTGAACAGTAAATGTGGTAGACCCGTTATAAATAGAGGCAGCACCGTTATAGCAGGTGAATGCCAATGCGCTCTGAGAAAAGAACACCGAGCCACAAATTAGCGCAATAATAGCGAGCAGTTTTTTTAAACAATAATGATGACATTTGACACACATAAAAAATTAACCTTTTTACCCAATACACAGGGTACGATGAGTACGTCTTCAATCCGCAATTATTGCTAAATTGATCACAATATAATCCGCAAGGCCAATCTGGCTAATTGCTATCTAACGACACTCATTACTAAACCGCTGAATAGCCGTTTGCTTAGTGTCGTTTTCGATACCTGGCGCAAGCATATAGCTGACAGAACATTGTGATGCGCCATCCTCACCCCATTTCACCTTCAACGTTCCTTTCGGTTCCGCGACACGGGCATAGATCGTGCTTCCCTGCGCAACCGTACCGACGCTATGGTCTTTTTCGTCATACACCTCAGCACCAAACGGCAGCGCGTTGCCTGAGTAAGACGAGGCAATTAAAATCGGCGTGCCCTTCTCAGCATTGAACTTCACTTTCACGACTGCGCCAAAACGAGGGACTACTTTTTGCGACGTATTATCTAACTCAACATTCCGGGATGTGCCTTTTGGATCGATCGAGACATCGTTCAGCTGATACGGACTGGAAGCCGGCAACAACGCATAACCAAATCTATCGATCTTAATCCCCGGATATGACGGTACTGTCGCCCCTTCCGCACCTTTCGCTTCCACCAGCGTGAAGGTGTCGCTGTTATACGGTGAGAGGGTCAGGCCGCCAGAGTGGGCAACCATCGCACCGGACATGCTCAGAGACGTGCTGTGATAGTCCGGCCCCTGGCTGTAACTGCCTGACATCTGTGCCACACTGCCCCGATACGAACCGCCAAAGCTCGCGGACGTCCCTGCCTCACTGTCATGCATACCGCTGGCGTTCCAGGACAGTTGGTTGTCCTCTCCCGCACTCCCTGAAATCATCGCCTGCTCACCCGAACGACCATTAGTGTCCTGGTTGTAGCTCAGACTCATCTGTGGCGCATAGTTGCTGTCGTGGTTCTCCCACAGCGGGAATGACAGATTCAGATAGTAGCTGGTCTGCGATTCGCCCCAGGCATCCTGACTACGGGTTACGTTGATGCTGTAGTTCAGCTGTTTATAGTGATTCGAGTAACCAAACTGATACTGGCGTTCATAATTATCTTGTCCCCAGTAGTCCTGCAAAGAACCACTGAGATAGAGCTGTCCCCAGTCGTCAGCCAGTCCCTGGCTTATCGTGACCGTAAACCGGTTTTTTTCGCGCTGAATGGTGTTTCTGTCTTCACCGTCTTTAACCGCCTGAATACTTTCCATTGCGGTCATGTAATCCATATAACCGCTGCTCGAAAAACGGTATGCCGCCAGGGTAATATTACTGTTGGTTTCATTAATCAGCTTGCTGTAGCTGACCTGATAGCTTTGTCCGGAGATATCCTGCACATCTGGCGACGGTAAATGCGTCTTCGATTGGGTGACATCAAAAGCGATCGCGCCAATTTGCAACCCCAGTGCGGTCCCCACTTTTACCGCCTGGTAATCTTTATTCGCCTGCAAACCGGCATAGCCGGTAATCAGGTTAGAGAAACCGCGTTGGAAAGTCGCTTCGACCAATTTCGGATCGCTGGAAACACTGTCACTACGCAACTTACCTAAGCTCAGGCTGTAACGCTGACTGCCAGGGCGTAATAGCTGGGTCACTGATGCATAAGGAATCGAAAAATTCTGCTGCGAACCATCGGCCTCTTCAATGGTGACATCCAGGTTACCGCCGTAACCGGTGGGATAAAGATCGTTGATGACGAAAGCGCCAGGCGAAACAGTGGTTTCATAAATGGTTTGCCCGCTTTGTTTCACCGTGACTTTCGCATTGGTTTTCGCTATGCCGCGAATTTCAGGCGCATAACCACGCTGTGATTCCGGCAGCATACGCTCGTCGCTGGCGACCTGAACGCCGGTTAACGGTACAGTATCGAACAGCTGACCGCTGGTGTTGGTCTGCCCCATCACCAGACGGCCGGAAATGCGCGGTAAATCGTGCTGAACGTAAGTATTCAGGACGCTGTAACGCCCACCAGTCGTATCAGCCCAGTTATACGAACCATTATGACGTAAATACCAGGAGCCAATATTCAATCCGCTGTTAATCGCGGTATAAAACGACTTTGAATCATAGCCATTACTTTTAGATTGATACGCGTTCATGTTGTAGCTCAACATCATCGCCGGAATACCGCTGTCCCACATAGAGGCAGGCACTGACCCTCGTGGCTGCTTATTGATATAAATTTGCGGTATAGAAATGTTTAACTGCTGATCCTGGTTGTCAAAATCCAGCTCCGCTTCAGGAATGATCGCCTTAAGGTTGATACATTCCGTATTTTCAGTGAGGGAATCCCACTGAGTGAAATTAATTTGATCTTTTTTGAAATTAATCAAATTGAGTACACTCAGCGGAATGCAAGGGATGACATTTTTGTTATCTGCCGCCTTAAATTCAACTTCCGTCACTGTCAGCGTTTGCTGATTCAACGCTACAGCGATTTTATAAACACCCGGCAGCACGTTAGCCCCGTTGGAGAAACGGGCTAAATCTACGGACTGTCCCGCTGGCTGTTTCACAAAGTCAGAATCAAACTCCACTTGATCCTCTGCCGGTGGAGTCGGCATATCCACCGTGGCAGCCACCGAACATTGCACAATGAGAATGTTTAATATCAAAAATAAAATAATGGGAAACAAGATAATCATTATATTTCCACCAGAGGCAGAGCTTAAGACTATTTGCCCTGGTTATGTTTGACCGCAGCGCCATAGTCATTAATTGACGTAAAAGTAATTGCGTGAATATCACTAATCGCACTTACATTTTTAAAATGAAAGTCAGCACTGCTTCCAGGTGCGATCATTTTTCCATCTTCAACATGTTTACTTCCACCCTGGGTATAGGTCACTGTCCCGAGAGTAATATAATAAGGCGTAGGATTTGTGGCTTTTACACCACCGTTACTGATTGACCACTGCAATGCGTCTGGTGCTTCACCCGCACTTCCGCTTAAACCTTGCGGACGATAAAATAGCTTTATCCGGGTTCTAAACGCGATACTAAGATGGTTATTCTCAGCGGCATTTTTTGACTTTGCAGGGATTTCCAGTACGTTCAGATAAAAAACGGATTCTTTATTTGTCGGAATCCCCTTACCATCAACCAGACTGACCCTTAACGTCTGCCCCTTTCCGGCATCTACCCGATTAATGGGCGGCGTTAAAACAAACGGAGATGTGATTTTATCCGGCGTTGCGGATTGATTACCATCATCAATCCAGCTTTGTGCCAGCACGGGGGCTTTACCGGAATTTTTCATGTTCACGGTGACTTCATTTTGCTCCGCAGGATAAATAACGCGAGTTCCGCTTAATACAATACCAGCACAAGAAAGAGTGCTATAACATGATGCCGTCATCCCTGATAGCGCTACTAATAAAAACTTTACGTTACGTCTGGACAGAATCATAGGAATAAACATTTGGTCATAACACTCTTAAGTAGGTTATTTGTAAATAAGGTCGTAAGTGACTTTGCTTTGTACCGCACCGGCGGCAAGAGTGCCGCCTGAGACTTTGTAATACTCCACAAAGTAAGAAAGGGTCCCCGTCTTACTCGTGGTGTCAGGCACCACATATTGCGCAACGCCTGACTGCCCCGCATCGCCAACAAGAATGGCTTTGTTATCCGCAGCATCTAACAATTGCAGGCTTACCCCGGTTGCACCTCCTGCTGCAATATTATTCAGATGCCCCGTATCGGCATCCACCCAGACACCGTTGGGTTCAAAATAAGCCCCAACCTTAGTATCAGGATCATCCAGCTCACAGTTCGCCAGTTCAATGGTAAATGGTGTGCGCCCGGCGGTCTCAGTATGAAACGCAGAGATGGCAACGGGCGGCAATGTTACGGTCCCGTCGGCAGCAACACCATTGACTGTCGCCTCACAGGTAGAGGCGGTAATTTTACCCTCAAAGGTAATTGTGCCGCTTGATGCTCCAGCGGCATAGGCGGCATTCACCATACCCACAGACGCGGATGCAATAAGCCCCACTTTACAAAACACAGATAGTTTCATTTTCGTTCCTAAAAATAGAATGATGCCCTGACTGCAAGTCCATAGTTGTTTCTGAGATAGCTTTATTTAATTATAAAAAGAAGGGGAAATACAATGGCGTTATATTCACCGCTGTGAACCATTCCTTCCATCAATAATTAATAACCATCTCATTTAACCTCTATATCGCCTATACGGTTTTAATAGAAAACATGAGTGAAAATGTCTATCACAAAAACCTGGCTATTCAATGACAAGGAAGATTGTATTTATAGGAACAATTAAACGCAATATAGCCGCGATCCAAAATTACACACCCCCTCACGCCATTTAATTACAAATTGCAATAACTCCGCGGTGTAATTTTAGACACTTATTCTGGATCCAGTTACAGACTCGAATACGTCATAATTCCGACGTTATTCTATTTCATTTTCATTACCAGGATTCAGCCTCACCATGTCAGATTCACCGACCATTGACATTTTCTTGCGTGAAAATAAGCCTGAACAATCCTTCCGGCAATTGCTCACTGCACTGAATACTCAGGCTATTCCCCTACTGACACGCAAGGGAACGCTACTACCGTATGCAACCGATGAGATAAATTACTGTTATTTGCTACATAAAGGGCATGTGGTGATCAACCGCACAATTGATGGGTTGTCGTTAAACTCTGAAACCGCGCCTTTTATCTTTGGTTTTAGCATGTTGAGCAACAATCCTTGCCGGTTAACATTATGCACGTCAGCAGATGCGGTCGTGAGCCGACTTCCGCTTGGCCTGGCCATGGATCTTATCCAGCAGCACGCACTCTGGGAGCCGCTTTCCCATGTGATGGTACATATTTCGTCTCGCATTTTTACGCATTGCACGCGTTTGTCCCAGCCTGGGGCTTACGGCGCCATACGCTATCTGCTGTTTGAACTTTCGCTGGAGTCAGAAGAGTTCAGAAAATCGGAATCGGTGGTGAATTACATCCAAAGCCGTTGTTTCTTGTCTCGCAGCGGGATTATGGCGGTCCTTTCAACCTTACGCTGGGGGAACTACATTGAAATAAGCAACGGGAAATTACTTTCAATCAATTATTTACCGACAAAGTTTTGAGCTTAAGCATGATCTGGTGAGCTTTGTTGTGACGTTTTGCAACTCTTTGTCTATACTTATCAAAGAGACATGTCATTCGGTATAACTGTTTTATGGATGAAAAAGCATTAACTCCACCGGCACTCAACACCCCCCACCCATGGTCAAAAACGTTGGTCGAGGCATTATTGCCCTTCGCCACGCCTCAGTCATATCGAAAGGGGATTCGGCTTGATTTTCTTGAAGCTGACACCCCGGTTTGTCGATTAATTATCAGCGGCTCTGTTGAGGTGCATCGTATCGCAGACCATCTGCTCGTGGTTCGAGCCCCATCTTTTACTATCCTGGGCCTGGGCGTCAGCGGCAGCTATATTGTTACCGCAGAACCCTGCAAGATCGCGACCCTTCCTTTAGCGGAGGTGCATCAGCACATTCAGGAACTGGGGTTGTGGGAAGTACTGGCTAAACATATGGTCGTGGTGAGCAGTAAACTGTTTTCTTACAGTCGACAATTGAGCGCGCCCACCGCCTATGAAGTGATTTGCAGTCAACTGATTGAGCTGATGCATGAGTCCGAATCCTTGCGTGAGACGCTGTCCGCTGAACGCTTCATTCGTGACAGAACCCATCTGTCCCGCAGCAGCATCATGAAAATCCTTGCCGATCTCAAAACGGGCGGTTATATCAGCATCGAAAATGGACGGCTTGTTGCTATCCATCATTTACCGCAAAAGTATTGAATGAGGTTGGATCAGTACAGACCGCGGCTGCTGGTATAATAGAAAAGTGTTGGTTTTCTACTCATTGGCGCTCGCCACTTTCTGCGCTATGTAAAAATCACGTGACAATTCATGCGTATAGTGGGCTATAATTTCGGCCTGCTATCTCTATTATTCTGGCTCCGTTCGTTGTAAATAAATGAATATAAAGCCAAAAATAAGCAATGACATAAGGATTAAAGCTATGGGTTTTCTTTCCGGTAAGCGCATTCTGGTGACTGGCGTTGCCAGCAAACTGTCCATCGCCTACGGTATCGCGCAAGCTATGCGCCGCGAAGGTGCTGAACTGGCGTTCACCTACCAGAACGACAAACTGAAAGGCCGTGTGGAAGAATTTGCCGCTCAACTGGATTCCAGCATCGTATTGCCGTGCGATGTGGCTGAAGATGCCAGCATCGACGCAATGTTCGCTGAGCTGGGTAACGTATGGCCGAAATTCGATGGTTTCGTACACTCCATCGGTTTCGCACCTGGCGACCAGTTGGACGGCGACTACGTGAATGCAGTCACCCGCGAAGGCTTTAAAATCGCTCACGACATCAGCTCCTACAGCTTCGTTGCGATGGCGAAAGCATGCCGTTCCATGCTGAACCCAGGTTCTGCGCTGCTGACGCTCTCCTACCTGGGCGCAGAGCGCGCAATTCCGAACTACAACGTCATGGGTCTGGCGAAAGCGTCTCTGGAAGCCAACGTGCGTTATATGGCGAATGCGATGGGTCCGGAAGGCGTGCGCGTCAACGGTATCTCCGCTGGCCCAATCCGTACGCTGGCTGCATCTGGCATCAAAGATTTCCGTAAGATGCTGGCTCACTGTGAAGCGGTTACTCCGATTCGTCGTACCGTTACCATTGAAGATGTCGGCAACTCTGCAGCCTTCCTGTGCTCCGATCTGTCTGCCGGTATTTCTGGTGAAGTGGTTCACGTTGACGGCGGTTTTAGCATCGCTGCAATGAACGAGCTGGAACTGAAATAATCGTTTCAGGATCCTGGTATGGGCGGCGTTCGTCGCCCATCGATCTCGGCCTGTTTTCCCCTCTCCTTATGCATTTCCCGCGCAGCATATAGCTTTCCGATATTTATTATCACGTAACAATCTTTCATCCCACCTCTTGCTTACGTCAGGATAATGCAGCGAAAACGACCCGCTGTGTTTCGACGACGTGTCCGGGTCGCCACTTTTAGATCAAGGAACGCCCATGGAACAACGCCGAATTGCAGGCAAAAGCCACTGGTATCATGAAACACAGTCCAACGCCTGGACACAAGATGTCCTGCCGCTGGTGCCCGAGGCGGCGCACGTAGAGGACCGTTTTCTACTCGATCTGCCGATTCCTGAAGACGCGATTTTCCCCTTTCAGTCCTGGTTGCACCCTGCCCGTCAACTTGCTCACCTTCTGTTTCCCGCTCATGTTCAACAAAATCATATGAATACGTTCAGCGCCTATGAACGCATGAGCACCGCATTGACTGTCGCGCAGGTCTGTGGCGTTCAGCGGTTGTGCAACCACTATGCGGCTCGTCTGGCGCCGCTCCCTGGCCCGGACTCCTCCCGGGAAAGTAACCATCGGCTTGCACAAATAACCCAGTATGCCCGTCAGTTAGCCAGTTCTCCTGCGGTGATTGATGCCCGCGCCCGGCAACATCTGGATGATGTTGGGCTGACGGTGTGGGACAGTGTTCTGATAAGCCAGATCGTGGGCTTTGTCGGTTTTCAGGCGCGGGTGGTCGCCGTCTTCCAGGCTTTTCTCGGCCAGCCGGTGCGTTGGGTGCCCGGACTCGACATGCAGCCGTTCGCCCCGGCCCTCCCTTTTGCGGCCGTCGAGGCGACATGGTCTCCGGCGCATGTCACCGTTGCGTTTCCCCTGGCCAGCGCCGAACAACAGGCGTGTTTGTCCCACCCGCCAGTCGCAGAGTTACAGCGGCTGGCGCCCGTACTGGCGCACGAATCCGCACTGCTCTCACTCCTTTCCGCGCTGATAACAAGCGCATTGCGCACAGAGGTGCCGCAGAACGCCTTTGGACTTGCCACTCTACTCACTGCCCGTATTAATGGCAGCGTCGCTTGCTTTAATGAACAGGCGCAACGTTCCCCGGAATATGCCGCGTTCATTGATGCACTGCGTCAGGACGAACGCGAAATACAGCAGTGGGAACGGCGACATCCGGTTGAGCGCATTACGTTGCAAGCGATACAATGGCTCACGAGGGCGCCCGATCGTTTTAGCGACGTCCAGTTCAGCGCGTTATCCGGGCTCGATTTTTCCTCTGAACAGGCGATCAACTTACTCAGTTGGAGTGGATTGTGCGGATGGTTAAACCGCCTGAAAATCGCGCTGGGTGAGACCCACTAACCCATCCATTTGCTTAAAGAGCGCTTGAAGCGTCAGGCAGAATCGCGTAAAACTGTCAGCCGCTCTTTTGGCCACGAAAATAGACAATTATGCTTCAGGACAACCCGCTGCTAGCGCAGCTTAAACAGCAACTGCATTCCCAGACGCCACGCGCTGAAGGGGTGGTAAAAGCCACGGAAAAAGGCTTTGGCTTCCTGGAAGTCGACGCGCAAAAAAGTTATTTCATCCCGCCACCGCAGATGAAAAAAGTGATGCACGGTGACCGCATTGTCGCGGTAATCCACACGGAAAAAGAACGCGAATCTGCTGAACCAGAAGAACTGATTGAACCCTTCCTGACCCGTTTCGTGGGCAAAGTTCAGGGCAAGAACGATCGTCTGTCCATCGTGCCGGATCATCCGTTGCTGAAAGACGCCATCCCGTGCCGCGCGGCGCGTGGTGTGGAACATGAATTTAAAGAGGGTGACTGGGCAGTCGCTGAGATGCGCCGTCATCCCCTGAAAGGCGATCGTACGTTTTACGCCGAATTAACCCAGTTCATCACCTTTGGCGACGATCACTTCGTGCCATGGTGGGTCACACTGGCGCGTCATAACCTCGAAAAAGAAGCCCCTAACGGCGTCGCTACTGAAATGCTGGATGAAGGCCTTGAACGTCAGGATCTGACGGCGCTGGATTTTGTCACGATCGACAGTGCCAGCACCGAAGATATGGACGATGCGTTATACGCACAAGAATTGGCAGACGGTAAACTGCAACTCACCGTCGCCATTGCCGATCCTACCGCCTGGATTGCCGAAGGTAGCAAGCTGGATAACTCGGCGAAAGTCCGTGCGTTTACCAACTATCTGCCGGGTTTCAATATCCCAATGCTGCCGCGTGAACTCTCTGACGATCTGTGCTCCTTGCGCGCGCAGGAAGTTCGCCCTGTTCTCGCCTGCCGGATGACCATTGCTGCTGATGGAACCCTTGAAGACGACATCACGTTCTTCGCCGCGACCATCATTTCAAAAGCAAAACTGGCCTATGACAATGTCTCCGATTGGCTGGAAAACACCGGAACCTGGCAGCCAGAGAGCGAAGCCATTGCCCAGCAAATCCGACTGCTGCAACGTATTTGCCTGAGCCGTGGCGAATGGCGTCACAACCACGCGCTGGTGTTCAAAGACCGTCCGGATTACCGTTTTGTCCTGGGTGAGAAAGGCGAAGTCCTCGATATCGTTGCGGAACCTCGTCGCATTGCCAACCGTATTGTGGAAGAGTCCATGATCGCCGCAAATATTTGCGCCGCTCGCGTACTCCGCGACAAATTAGGTTTTGGTATTTATAACGTCCATATGGGCTTCGATCCGGCGAACGTCGACGCCCTGGCGGCGCTGCTGTCATCGCACGGTATGCACGTTAATGCCGAAGAAGTCCTGACGCTGGAGGGTTTTTGCAAACTCCGTCGGGAGCTGGATGCGCAACCTTCTGGCTTCCTGGACAGTCGAATTCGTCGCTTCCAGTCGTTCGCCGAAATCAGCACCGAACCAGGCCCGCACTTTGGTCTTGGTCTGGAGGCCTACGCCACCTGGACGTCGCCTATCCGTAAATATGGCGACATGATCAACCACCGCCTGTTGAAAGCTATCATCAAGGGTGAGTCCGTTGCGCGTCCGCAGGATGAAACGACCCTGCAAATGGCAGAGCGCCGTCGCCTGAACCGTATGGCGGAACGTGATGTCGGCGACTGGCTGTACGCACGTTTCCTGAGTGACAAAGCCGGTACAGATACGCGTTTCGCGGCAGAAATCATTGATATCAGCCGTGGTGGAATGCGTGTTCGTCTGGTCGATAACGGCGCCGTTGCTTTTATCCCTGCGCCGTTCCTGCATGCAGTTCGTGACGAAATGGTCTGTAGCCAGGAAAACGGAACCGTACAGATTAAAGGCGAAGTGGTTTATAAAGTGACTGACGTTATCGACGTAACGATTGCCGAAGTGCGCATGGAAACCCGTAGCGTCATTGCTCGCCCGGTCGCATAACGTACCACCGTACCTGCAACGTGAAGTATGACAACGAGAACGGTCTTTCCCGATAAGGAAAGGCCGTTTTCTTTTTCCCGTCTGAACCGCCCACGCACACTACACTTTAAATATTCATTACGTTTTTTTGGTTATTTCACTGTAATGAGTATGCATTTTTCTAAATCTGGATTACAAATTAAAATATAAATAAAACAAGATGTTCAGCCATAGTTACCATACAGGATTCATGGCTAACCTTTCGCCTGAAGGCTGTAGTGTTTTAAACGGGACGGTATGCATGATGAAAAACATTCAGGGACAGGTCACTTTGTTTAGCTACCTGGGGACGCACAGCCCTTACTGGCACTTGTCGGAAGATTGCAACATCCTGCACTTATCGGTCACCGAGACGGCACAGTCGGATCAGTCCGTCGAACTCACGCCCGAACAAGCCAACCGCATTCGGGAAATGACCGTGATTACCTCCAGCCTGATGATGACGCTGCCCATCGACGATTACGATCTGTCAGTGCATCTGGTGGGTCGAAAAATCAATAAACGTGAATGGGCAGGCAGCGCATCCGCCTGGCACGATACCCCTTCCGTCGCCCGCGATCTGGTGCAAGGATTATCCTTTGCCGAACAGGTCGTCTCCGAAGCCAATTCCGCCATTGTGATCCTCGATAGCCGGGGCAATATTCAGCGCTTTAACCGTCTCTGCGAAGAGTATACCGGCCTGAAAGAGCACGAAGTCATCGGGCAAAGCATTTTTAAGTTATTTATGAGCCGCCGCGAAGCCGCCGCCTCACGGCGTAACATTGACGGTTTTTTCCGTAACGGTAACTCTTACGAAATTGAGCGCTGGGTAAAGACCCGGAAAGGCCAACGCCTGTTTCTGTTTCGTAATAAGTTTGTTCATAGCGGTAGCGGAAAAAATGAAATCTATCTGATCTGCTCGGGGACCGACATCACCGAAGAACGCCGCGCACAAGAACGTCTGCGGGTGCTAGCCAATACCGACACGATTACCGGACTCCCCAATCGTAATGCCATTCATGAGCTGATCGATGACGCCATTGATAGCGCTGGGGAAAGTCAGGTCGGTATTGTTTATCTCGATCTGGATAATTTCAAAAAAGTGAACGACGCCTACGGACATATGTTTGGCGATCAGCTGTTGCAGGCCGTATCACTGGCGATCCTCAGTTGTCTGGAGGAGAATCAGCTACTGGCCCGCCTGGGCGGTGATGAATTTATCATTCTTGCCACCCACACTTCTCAGGGTTCACTTGAGGCCGTTGCTTCCCGCATTTTAACGCGTTTACGCCAGCCCTTCCGTATCGGCCTGATTGAAGTGCATACCGGATGCTCTATTGGCATTGCGATGGCCCCTCAGCACGGCCACGACAGCGAAAGCGTTATTCGTAACGCTGACACGGCAATGTACACCGCCAAAGAAGGCGGACGCGGTCAGTTTTGCGTTTTCTCCCCAGAAATGAACCAACGGGTTTTCGAATATCTGTGGCTGGATACCCATCTGCGTAAAGCCCTCGAAAGCGATCAACTGCTGATTCACTACCAGCCCAAACTGACCTGGCGAGGCGAAGTTCGCAGCCTGGAAGCGCTGGTGCGCTGGCAATCCCCCGAGCGCGGGCTGATCCCTCCCAGTGAATTTATCTCGTATGCGGAAGAGTCTGGCTTAATTGTTCCGCTGGGGCGCTGGGTGCTCCTCGAGGTCGTCCGACAGGTTGCCGAATGGCGCGATAAAGGGATTCATCTGCGTGTCGCGGTTAACATTTCTGCCCGACAGCTCGCCGATCAGACGATTTTTACTGACCTGAAGCAGGTTCTTAATAAGCTTAACTTTGAGTATTGCCCCATTGATGTCGAATTGACGGAAAGTTGTTTGATTGAAAATGAAGAACTTGCGTTATCCGTCATCCAACAATTTAGCCAACTGGGCGCGCAAATACATCTGGATGATTTTGGGACCGGGTACTCCTCCCTGTCGCAGCTTGCCCGATTCCCGATTGACGCCATCAAACTTGATCACACCTTCGTCAAAGACATACACAAGCAGTCCATCTCGCAATCGCTGGTCCGCGCCATCGTTGCAGTGGCGCAGGCACTGAATCTGCAGGTGATTGCTGAAGGGGTTGAAAGCACGAAGGAAGATGCGTTCTTAACCAAGAATGGCATCAACGAACGGCAAGGTTTTCTGTTTGCCAAACCGATGCCCGCCGCCGCATTTGAACGCTGGTATAAACGGTATCTGAACAAAAAAAGACGCTAGCGTTGGCGCTCAAGGAGACGTTGACCGTACAGAATAAAGGTCATTTCAGCGCAAACCTATCTGTCTGTAATGACAGAAGATATGATATCTCTCACGGGTTGCGAGTAATCCTATTTTTCCCTTCTCTTTTGCGATGATTTTCTGCATCATTAAAATCAAATACATTCCGACGTAAGGATGACAACCATGTCTGATATCGACGCACAACGTGTCGCTGAGCGAATTGATACCGTGCTGGATATCCTTGTCGCTGGCGATTACCACTCTGCCATTCATAACCTTGAAATACTGAAGGCTGAGTTGTTAAGCCAGGTGAAAGACGATGTGGAATCGTCGTCAAAACACCCCAGGTCTCCTTGGGAGATCTAACAATACAGGGCTCCATCTGACGTCGGGCATAACCTGACTCAGACTACGTAGCATTCTTTTACTCCACGGTATGGATACCATTATAAAAATTAAAGCTATGAATTCCCGACAACAATCTATTTTACAAATGGTGATTGATAAAGGCCGCATGAGTGTGGCCGAGCTGGCAAAAATCACCGGTGTTTCTGAAGTGACGATTCGACAGGATCTCAACACGCTCGAGAAACAGAGCTATCTGCGCCGCGCTCATGGTTTTGCCGTTTCACTGGACAGTGAAGATGTTGAAACGCGCATGATGACTAACTACACCCTCAAACATCAGCTCGCCGAGTTTGCGGCTTCTCTGGTCAACCCGGGAGAATCGGTCTTTATTGAAAACGGCAGCAGTAACGCGCTGCTGGCCAGAACGCTGGCTGAACAAAAAGACGTTACGATTATTACCGTCAGCAGCTACATTGCACATTTGCTGAAGGAAACGGACTGCGAAGTGATCCTGCTGGGTGGGATCTATCAGAAAAAAAGTGAAAGTATGGTCGGCCCCTTAACCCGACAGTTCATCCAACAGGTTCACTTCAGTAAGGCGTTCATCGGGATTGATGGCTGGCAGCCTGAAACCGGATTTACGGGACGGGATATGATGCGTTCTGATGTGGTCAATGCGGTTCTCGAAAAAGGGGCAGAGGCCATTGTGCTGACCGACAGTTCTAAATTTGGCACCGTACACCCGTATACGCTCGGTCCGTTATCCAGGTTCAACCGTGTGATTACTGATTCAAAAATCAGCGCTAACGACCAACAGGAACTGGAGCTCGCCGGGTTGACGGTGAACATCATTGAATCCCAGGCCTGACCGCTTTTCAGATGATTTGCCGCCCGGCAAATCATCGCCTCTCTCTGAGATTTTTCCGATCAGCCAATTAAGACTATTTACCTTTAGTAAATGAATCAAAGTCGTAAAATTAATGTTAGCGATATAACAGGAAGTGACTATCACCTGCGTGATAATAGACTACACACCTGCGCAACACGGTTTTACGGAATGCTTCTTTGATGGCCTCTATTTTAGCTATAGTTAAAGAGACTTGCTTCCGTGAATCATTAATTCAGGAGAAAGTATTATGTTTGCAACGAGCAAAAAAATGACCGCCGCGGTTCTGGCAATTACCCTTGCGATGTCTCTGAGCGCATGTTCTAACTGGTCAAAACAAGACCGCAGCACGGCAATTGGTGCAGGCGCTGGTGCAGTCGGCGGCGCGGTCTTAACTGACGGCAGCGCGCTGGGTACGCTGGGTGGTGCTGCTGTGGGTGGTATTATCGGCCACCAGGTGGGTAAGTAATTTACGGTTGACCGGCTCGATACAAAAATACACTATTTCTGACCTGGTCTGACTTAAAATAATATTTACCGCTGCATTTGAAGCCACGGAAAATACCGTGGCTTTTTTCTTTAGCCGCCAGCCAATTTGACTTTCATTCCTTTGGCTTCCAGCAACGATTTAATCAGGTCGCGCTTATCACCCTGAATTTCAATGACACCCTCTTTCACCGCACCGCCGCAACCACATTTTTTCTTCAGTTCAGCGGCCAGTTTTGTCAGCTCAGCATCATCCATATCAATACCGGTAATCAGGCAAACGCCTTTACCTTTACGACCGCTGGTCTGACGCTGAATACGGACAATGCCATCACCTTTAGGACGCTCAGGCGCCACCTCTGGCTCATTAATACGGCCAGTGTCTGTTGAATACACCAGACGACTGTTGGAATCGTTCATTATGCTCCTCGTTTCAGAGACGCGTTGATGGCTTTCAGGGTTTGCGCAGGGTCTTCTGACTGCGTCACCGGACGGCCAATCACCATATAATCCACACCCGCAGACATCGCCTGTTCCGGGGTCATAATACGACGCTGATCGCCAGCATCACTCCCCTGAGGACGGATACCCGGCGTCACCAGTTTAAACGCTTGACCAAACGCCTGCTTGAAGCGTACGGCTTCCTGCGCTGAACAGACTACACCGTCCAGACCACAGTTTTGCGTTAAACGCGCCAGCCGTTCTGCATGCTCTGCAGGTGACAACGTCACGCCGAGATCAAGCAAGTCGCTCGCTTCCATACTGGTCAACACGGTTACCGCAATCAGCAATGGCGCGTCTTTGCCAAAAGGTGTTAATGCCTCACGTGCGGCGGTCATCATTCGCGCCCCACCCGAAGCGTGCACATTGACCATCCACACGCCAAGTTCTGCTGCGGCAGCAACCGCATGGGCGGTGGTATTGGGAATATCGTGAAATTTCAGGTCGAGAAAGATATCAAACCCACGCTGTTGCAAGTCACGAACGAGTTGCGGCCCGAAGAGCGTGAACATCTCCTTGCCCACTTTCAGGCGGCAATCACGGGGATCGATTTTGTCGACGAAAGCCAGCGCTTTATCACGATTATTATAATCCAGGGCAACAACGACAGGAGAATCAGTAGCAGCGCGAGAAGAAGATGAAGCAGTAAACGTCATGACCAGACCTTCTTATGATGGGCGCCGGGTGTGGCGCGAAATAGGTAAACGGCGTGCATTCTACCCGCGAGAGGCTCAAATTAACAGGCGCGTTTGCATTCCTGTCAGACCCCGTTGCACGATTGCCGGAGGTTGCGGGATGAAAAACAACAAGGATGTTGTAACTAAAATGAGATTTTTTTTAAAACTACTGGCCGTCAAGACCGCGAATAGGCTTGATGGTCGACCACGCACGGCAGGAAGGACAGTGCCAGTACAGCGTATACGCCGTGAAGCCGCACTTCTGGCAGCGATAACGGGGTTTACTGCGCACCTGTTCGCCGACCATATCGCGCAGCACCATCAGACTCTCTTTGGCGCGCCCTTCTTCTGCTTCATTTAGGTGGTAATCCATCAGTTTGTGGAATACGCGCATCGTAGGATGACGCTGCAACTGACGGGTGATATAGACCTGAGCGACATCATTGCCTTCGCGCCCTTCCAGAATATCAGCCAGCATTAATTCCGCAGCGGCGCCGGTGTTCTCTTCTACTGCCCGACGTAAAAACTCAGCCCATTCGTCATTCTTCCCGAGCTGCTGGTAGCAGGTTTGCAGCATTTCCAGCGTTTCGCTTACCAACTCTTTATCCTGAGAGATGACGCGCTGCAGGCACTCAACCGCTTTGGCATAGTCGCCATTTGCCATGTAGACCCGCCCCATCATAATCGAGACTCTGGCGCTATTTTTGTCTGCCGCGGCACCTTTCTTTAACAGCGCCATAGCACGATCCATATCGTCACTGCCCATCTGTTGCAGTGCTAACTCGCAGTAGAAATGGGCAATCTCAATACGCTGTTTATCCTTGCCAAGTTTCACCAACCGTTCCGCCACGTCGATCGCTTTTTGCCAGTCGCTGGTCGCCTGGTAGATTTGCAGCAACTGCTGCAACGCGCTGATACGAAAGTCGGTCTCATCTATCAGTTGGGTGAACATGTCTTCAGCACGATCGTACAGCCCTGCCGCCATGTAATCACGGCCAAGCTGTTGAATCGCCAGCAGACGCTGTTCATAGCTTAGCGATGCGCTTTCCATCAAGGTTTGGTGAATACGAATAGCCCTGTCGACTTCGCCACGTGAGCGAAACAGGTTTCCGAGGGTGAGATGAGCCTCAACGGTGCCGGTATCCTCTTTTAGCATATCGAGGAACAGGTCCACCGCTTTGTCCTGTTGGTTACTCAGGAGGAAGTTAACCCCAGCGACATAATCGCGAGACAAGCGGTTAGCTTCATCCTGCTTTGTTTGTTGCGCACTTCTGCGACCCATATACCAGCCATACGCTGCCGCTACAGGTAAAAGCAGAAACAACAACTCCAACATAAATGATTATTCCTTCGCAACCGACGAATCGGGAGTTACCGCAACGTCGGTCGCAGGTGCAAGCTGGTTTTCCAGTCGTTTAATTTTACGTTCTGCACGCGTCAGCGAAACGCGAACACGCAGCCAGAACAGACCGCAGATCAGCCAACCAATGGCAAAACCTGCGGCAAATAAGACGGCAAGCAAGGTAGAGATACGATACTCGCCCTGAGCCAACAGATAATTAAACGTCACCTGTTGATCGTTTTGCGCACCCAATGTTACCGAAATAACAAAAATCGCCAACACCAGTAAGAAAATGAGTAAATATTTCACATTACTTCCCGTTATGTGGTTTGAGCGAATAAATCGTGTTCAACTTACCGCATTCATCCTGTTAAATTACCATTTTCACGACGAGTGCGAAATGGAAAAGCGCCCTGCCAACAAATGATTTAAGGGCAAATTACGGAAAATCAACCACGATCAGTCTTCTTGTTCACGTTCAGCTATCTCACGAACCTCTTCCACTGGCGGCGTTAAAGGCCCGCACAACCGTTGCGCCAGCCAGGTCGCCAGCGTAACCAGAAGCCAGGATATCACGGTCGCCACCACTAAATCGCGAGGCCAGTGCATCCCCAATACCATCCGGCTCCCCATCACGCCAGTCGCCCAAACCAATAACAGCGCAATCGTCAGGGTTCGTCTGCGGGGCCATAACAGCCCCACGGCCAGCAATGCCCAACTGGCCGCAAACATCGTGTGTCCGGAAGGAAATGCGAAACCCGTCTCTTTTTGCCAGTGTTTGCGTAAAAAGCTCGGAATATCATGCTGTCCGGACAGCTGTTCTTTCACTAAGTTACCACGTTCTTTACGCTTTAAAGTGTAGAACTCATCAACAGGAATATGGTGCGTTTTTTCCAGCCAAATGACAAACGGACGGGGTTCCTGTACGCGTTCTTTGACCCAGGATTTTATTCCCTGCCCCAGCATAATCGCCGCCGCAAGGATCGCAAATAGCATAATGGCCGCTTTGAGGCGAAAGCGTAAACACCAAAGAAACCAGACGCACAGAATCACATGGGTGATAATTCCCCAGGGCTGAGTGACTGTTTCAGTTACCCAGTATAGGGCTTTTAACCACCAGACATTGTGTCCCGGTTGCCAGGTCCAGCCCGATATCCATACGGTAACAGGCATGGCAAGTAACAATGCGGCACCGACAGTGGTACGTTTGGCGATAGAAAGCATGAACTCTCCCCTTTGATAAGTCTCGCAATCATAACCGAAAATGACGTAGGTCGGGAAAATTGACAAATTTGTGCCATTCCAAATTCGAACGCACGACAGTCATTAGGTGAAGTCCGTCGGCTTATGGCAAAATAGACCGATACAGAAGCCAATAGGCGACGGCACGTCAGGTGCCAGCATAATCTGGAGAAATACATGCAGCTTAAACGTGTGGCAGAAGCCAAACTGCCAACCCCATGGGGCGATTTCCTGATGGTGGGATTTGAAGAACTGGCAACCGGACACGATCACGTCGCGCTGGTCTATGGCGATACTTCAGGGAATACACCGGTCCTGGCACGAGTCCATTCTGAATGTTTAACGGGTGACGCGCTGTTTAGCCTGCGCTGTGATTGCGGATTTCAGCTCGAAGCCGCGCTTTCGCACATTGCGGAAGAAGGTCGCGGTATCCTGATGTATCACCGCCAGGAAGGACGTAATATCGGTCTGCTCAATAAGATTCGCGCGTATGCGTTGCAGGATCAAGGCTATGACACGGTTGAAGCCAACCACCAGTTAGGTTTTGCTGCAGATGAGCGTGACTTTACCCTCTGTGCGGATATGTTCAAGTTGCTGGGCGTGGATGAAGTTCGCCTGCTCACCAACAATCCGAAGAAAGTCGAAATCCTGACCGAAGCCGGCATCAATATCGTTGAGCGTGTGCCGTTGATTGTCGGGCGTAACCCGAAAAATGCGCACTATCTGGATACCAAAGCCGCCAAAATGGGCCATTTGCTGGATGAGTAAATACCCGCCTTGCGCGGTCCGGTAAGTAAAGCCCACTCTTACTGGGGAAAAGCCTGCGTGAGCAGGCTTTTTTGATCGTTTAGTGCAGCATATTACGAATCACGTAGTGCAGAATGCCGTCATTCTGGTAATACGTTAACTCGGTTGCCGTATCAATGCGGCATCGACAAGCAACCACCTCAGTACTGCCATCCGCCCGGGTCAGAGTGACCGGAATCGTCGCGCCTGGTTTCAGCTTTTGCAGATCCGCAATATCGATGATTTCCTCACCGGTTAGCCCAAGCGTTTTACGGCTCACGCCTTGCGGGAACTCCAGAGGCAAAATCCCCATCCCAATCAGGTTCGAACGGTGGATACGCTCGAAGGACTCCGCAATCACCACGCGGATCCCCAGTAACCGTGGCCCTTTTGCCGCCCAGTCACGACTAGATCCTGAGCCGTACTCCTTCCCGGCGATAATCGCCAGCGGGGTTTTCTCCTGTTGATACTGCATCGCCGCATCGTAGATCGCCACAACGTCGGAGCCCGGTAAATGACGCGTCATTCCACCTTCAACCCCGGGCACCATTTCGTTACGAATACGAATATTGGCAAATGTGCCACGCATCATCACTTCGTGGTTGCCGCGTCGCGAACCGTAGGAGTTAAAGTCTTTACGCTCTACGCCACGCCCTTGCAGATAGCGCCCTGCCGGGCTGTCCGGCTTGATGCTCCCGGCGGGGGAAATGTGGTCGGTGGTGACAGAATCACCCAGCATGGCGAGAATACGCGCTCCATGAATATCTTCAACCGGATCAGGTTGAACCTGCATCTCGTCAAAGAAGGGCGACAGGCGAATATACGTTGAATCCTCTTGCCAGCCATAGGTGTCTGAGCGCTCAACCTCAATGGCTTTCCATTCCGGCGTGCCTTCAAAGACTTCCGCGTACTCTTTGCGGAACATCTCCGTTGAGACCTGTGCAACGGCGCGGGCAATTTCTTGTGCCGACGGCCAGATATCTTTCAGATAGACCGGATCGCCTTTTTTGTCATGACCCAGCGGATCTTTCACCAGATTAAGGTTCATATTCCCGGCCAGCGCATAGGCTACCACCAGCGGCGGTGACGCCAGCCAGTTGGTTTTCACCAGCGGATGGATTCGACCTTCAAAGTTGCGGTTGCCTGAAAGCACTGCCCCAACGGTCAAATCCCCTTTTTTAATGGCGGTTTCGATAGGATCGGGCAACGGGCCGGAGTTACCGATACAGGTGGTGCAGCCATAGCCCACCAGGTTGAATCCAAGCTCGTCGAGATACGGCGTAAGCTTCGCCTTTGCCAGATAGTCGGAGACCACTTTTGAACCGGGCGCCAGCGAGGCTTTAACCCAGGGTTGGCGTTTCAGTCCCAGCGTCACCGCTTTTTTCGCCAGTAACCCTGCGGCCATCAATACGCTAGGGTTTGAGGTATTGGTACAGGAGGTGATGGCGGCAATCACGACCGCGCCATCCGGCAACTGATATTGATGACCGTTCAGAGCATAATCAACAGGCTGCCGGTCTTTCTGCGCCGTGTTCAGTTCCAGTGCGCTACTGGCGGCAAAGGCTTTCGGTACATCGCCCAGAGCGACCCGGTCCTGCGGACGTTTCGGTCCCGCCAGGCTCGCTTCAACCTCGCCCATGTCTAATTCCAGCGAACTGGTGAACACCGGTTCATCGCCCGTGTTGCGCCACATGCCCTGCGCTTTCGCATAGGCTTCCACCAGCGCCACCTGTTCGTCGCTACGTCCGCTTAATTTCATGTAATCCAGGGTGACGGCATCAATCGGGAAGAAGCCACACGTTGCCCCATATTCAGGCGACATATTGGCGATAGTTGCCCGATCGGCCAGCGGCAACGAATCCAGCCCATCGCCGTAGAATTCAACGAATTTGCCCACCACACCATGCTTACGCAACATTTGCGTGACCGTCAGCACCAGATCAGTGGCGGTAATACCTTCCTGCAATTTACCGGTCAGTTTGAATCCCACCACATCAGGGATCAGCATCGACACGGGCTGGCCCAGCATCGCCGCTTCCGCTTCGATCCCTCCGACACCCCAACCTAATACCCCCAGTCCATTAATCATGGTGGTATGTGAATCCGTTCCCACCAGCGTATCCGGATACGCCACCCACTCGCCATCCTGTAACTCACTCCAGACCGCTTTACCCAGATATTCCAGGTTCACCTGATGGCAAATTCCGGTTCCTGGGGGGACCACGCTGAAGCGGCTAAACGCCTGCTGCCCCCAGCGCAAGAAGACATAGCGTTCGTGGTTACGCTCCATCTCGAGCCGGACGTTTTCCTCAAACGCGCCCTCATCGCCAAAATGATCAACCGTGACCGAATGGTCAATCACCAGATCAACGGGAGACAGCGGGTTTACTTTGGCCGTATCGCCCCCCAGACGTTTGACCGCCTCGCGCATAGCGGCGAGATCGACCACTGCCGGCACACCGGTGAAATCCTGCATCAGAACACGGGCCGGGCGATAGGCAATTTCACGGTCAGCATGGGCGTTTTTCAACCAGCCCGCCAGCGCCCGCATATCCTCTTCCGTGACCGAGTCTCCATCCTGCCAGCGCAGGAGGTTTTCGAGCAGAACCTTTAATGATTTGGGTAAACGGGTGATATCACCCAAAGATTTGGCTGCCAGCGGCAGGCTGTAGTAATGCAACGTTTTGTCTTTGACCTGTAGCGTGTCCTTACTGGCCTCTCGTAGGGTTGACGACATAGCTCCTCCTTAATAACAGGGTTTGCGAAACCCGGATTCTCCTCAGGGTTAGTATTAAAGATAACACAAACAAAATGTAACGTTTTGATAACAACCCGAATTGATAAAAGAGGAGGAAACTTGCAGGAGGGAGTCAACACAAGACAATGCCCGACGGCATGGCGCTATCGGGCATTGAGAAGAAGGAAATTAACGGATCACGAACCCCAACAATGAGGCCCAAAATAACAGCGAGACGAAGAACGTGCTTAGCCATGACCAATATTTAACACTGCCTGTTTGCATAAGCGACACCTGCATTTGTTCAGAGAATAATATGCTCGTCGTACTTCAAGCGACCTGCGCTGCGACCGCGTTTACCCACCTCAGACACCGACGGTAGTAAGCCCCAGGGCTTCTGTCATCTGGCGCGATACGGTAATTCGAACCCGGTAAAATTAACTGAGATTCTCCCAGCGCGATATTGCTGTGGTGCAGAAATAATGACAGCTCAGGCTATTAATAATCTGAACTAAAAAGTGAGAATAAGAATTTTATCGATTATTTTTTCTGTTGCTCATCATCCGCAAATGAATCAATAAATGCCTGCTGCTGTTGCGTCAGATTCCAGGACTCCGGAATTTGCGTCACGCATCCCGTTGCTGTTTCTTTCTCGTCATCACAATGCGGAAGTTGTTTTGACAAGGCTGACTGCTGTTCTTGTGTGACCATCATTTATCCCCACACTTTCCAGATCAACAGCGCAACCGCAACCCAGAACAGTGCTGAGCCAACAAAAACCACGAGCCAGGCTTTGCGTTTCAGCTCAGGGTCTCGGCGTGGTTCCTGGTTTCCAGACGGCATTGCTAACCTCATACAATCGACATCACTTATTGTTTTAGCACCAAACGATTGATGCAACTAATCATCAGATGAGACAAATCCTAAAGAAACTTTAGTCAGAAATCCAGCGAATTTACGCATCGTTTCCAGTGAATAAATCAATCTTTTGACACGAAATAAATATTTGAAGGGTGAAATTTGCGAGGCAGGGAATTTATAACTACTTTACGACCTCATTACCTTGAATATTATGCGGTTACTATTTTCAGGATCGTTGATTCAATTTCCAGGCCGATATATCCGGCATTATTTTGGTATCCCCCACTAACAGGAGATACCAAAAACAGCACCTTCGCGATTACTTCTCAGGCAGTTTAATATCGTTAAACATGGCTTCGATTTCCTCATTAGAACGTAATGCCACTGCGGTATCTACCACATCACGCGTCAAATGCGGCGCGAAACGCTGAATAAAATCATACATATAACTGCGCAAGAATGTGCTACGACGAAAACCGATCTTGGTGGTGCTGTGGCTGAAAATATCATGCGCATCAACACGAACAAGGTCAGGATCGGCAATAGGGTCCACCGCCATACTGGCAATCACCCCAACCCCCAGCCCCAGCCTGACGTAGGTCTTGATAACGTCCGCATCCGTTGCAGTAAAGACAATACGCGGGGTTAAGCCGGCACGCGTAAACGCGGTGTCCAGCTCAGAACGCCCGGTAAAACCGAAGGTGTAAGTCACCAGCGGATATTGCGCCAGCTCTTCAATCGAGACCGATGATTTCGCTGCCAGCGGATGCTCCGGAGTCACGACAATAGACCGGTTCCAGTGATAGCACGGCAGCATGACCAGATCGTCGTACAGATGCAGCGCCTCGGTGGCGATGGCGAAATCCGCATTGCCTTTGGAAACCGCTTCCGCAATTTGGGTTGGTGACCCCTGATGCATATGCAACGACACGCGTGGATAGCGCTCGATAAATCCTTTGATGACATTTGGCAGTGCGTAGCGTGCCTGAGTATGCGTGGTGGCGATATACAGCGAGCCTTTATCGGGCCATGTATGCTCCCCGGCTACCGACTTGATTGCATCAACCTTTGACAACACCTCACGCGCGATGCGAATAATTTCCTGCCCTGCCGGAGTGACTTGCGTAAGATGTTTCCCGCTGCGGGCAAAAATCTGGATACCAAGCTCATCTTCCAGCATACGAACTTGTTTACTGATGCCCGGCTGGGAGGTGTAAAGTCCTTCTGCTGTTGAGGAGACATTAAGGTTGTGATTAACCACCTCAACAATATAGCGAAGCTGCTGTAATTTCATGTTAGCCATCCAGATTTGTGCCATCAGATCATCGTTTGAGAGCAAACTCCGCCGAGTTGCTAATACGATTTAATAATAAGAAAGTCGATAACTATAACCACTATATCATTTATATTTGTAGTGTATAGACGTGGCGAAAAAATAATAAGCCGCCCATAAAAAAGGCCGCTTTCGCGACCTTTTTACACCAAATAACTGTCAGTTAACGGTTATTTCTTACCTTCCACCCACTTGCCGTCCACAAAGAAGGCTGACCAGCCGGTGGCTTTTCCGTCTTTTTCCGCAGCAACATATTGCTGTTTCGTTTTACGACTGAAGCGCACCAGGGTCTTGTTACCGTCGGCGTCCTGCTGTGGCGCGTCGGCCAGATAACGCAGTTTTTCCGGCAGACGATCGCGGAAGCGGTACAGCTCTTCCACTAACGGCGCACGTGTTTCACGTGATTTCGGGAACGTATTCGCCGCCAGGAAGATACCTGCCGCCCCGTCACGCAAGACGAAGTAAGCATCGGATTTTTCACACGGCAGTTCAGGCAGCGGAACTGGATCTTCCTTCGGAGGAGCCACTTCGCCGTTACGCAAAATCTTACGGGTGTTTTTGCACTCGTCGTTGGTGCAGGCCATGTATTTACCAAAACGCCCCATTTTCAGATGCATTTCAGAACCACATTTCTCACACTCAACGATCGGGCCGTCATACCCCTTGATGCGGAACTCGCCCTCTTCGATTTCGTAACCGTCACACGTCGGGTTGTTACCACACACGTGCAGCTTACGTTTTGGATCGATCAGATAGCTGTCCATCGCCGTGCCGCATTTCTGGCAGCGACGTTTAGCACGCAAGGCGTTGGTTTCTGCATCATCGCCTTCGAGCACGTTCAGGACTTCGTTTTCCGGCACCAGGTTGATGGTGGTTTTGCAGCGCTCTTTCGGCGACAGGGCATAACCGGAGCAACCGAGGAATACACCTGTGCTGGCGGTACGGATCCCCATCTGACGACTACAGGTTGGGCAGTCGATACTGGTCAGCACCATCTGATTCGGACGCATACCGCCCTCTTCAGGATCTTTCTCGGCTTTATCCAGCTGCTGAGTAAAATCACTGAAGAAGTTGTCGAGCACCCCTTTCCATTCGGCTTCGTGATTCGCCACCTGGTCAAGGCTGTTTTCCATTTGCGCGGTAAAATCGTAGTTCATCAGCTCGCGGAAGTTCTCTTCCAGACGGTCGGTGACGATTTCGCCCATTTTTTCTGCATAGAAACGACGGTTCTCAACGCGCACATAACCGCGATCCTGGATCGTAGAGATGATCGACGCATAGGTTGACGGACGACCGATACCGCGTTTTTCAAGCTCTTTCACCAGTGACGCTTCACTAAAGCGTGCCGGTGGTTTGGTGAAGTGCTGCGCCGGGGTCAGTTCGACCAGCGTCAGCGCATCGCCTTTATTCACAGCTGGCAACGTGCGGTCTTCATCACCCTTACGCAGCGCGGGCATCACTTTTGTCCAGCCGTCAAAACGCAGGATACGGCCACGCGCTTTCAGACGGAAATCCCCTGCGCCAACGGTCAGCGTGGTGGAATCGTACTGTGCCGGGGTCATCTGACAGGCGACAAACTGACGCCAGATCAGTTGATACAGTTTCTGTGCATCGGCTTCCATATCCTTCAGGACTTCCGCCAGGACGGAAACATCAGAGGGACGAATCGCTTCGTGCGCTTCCTGCGAGTTTTCTTTGCTCGCGTACTGATTGGCGTTCTCCGGGAGATATTTCTTACCGAAGTTGTCGCCGATGTAATCACGCACCATGGATACTGCATCCTGACTCAGGTTTGTTGAGTCAGTACGCATGTAAGTGATGTAACCCGCTTCATACAAGCGCTGCGCCATCATCATGGTTTTCTTAACGCCAAAGCCCAGACGCGTGCTGGCCGCCTGCTGTAGCGTGGAGGTGATAAACGGCGCGCCCGGCTTGCTGCTGGTCGGTTTATCTTCACGTTCCAGCACGCTATAGCGCGCTTTCTCCAGCAGACTCACCGCCGCCAGCGTTTGCTCGCGGTTAACCGGACGGAACGGCTTATCGTTCTGGTGCGTGACCTCCAGCGGTAACGCATCGCCGGACGGCGTGGTCGTGCTGGCATCAATTTCCCAGAACTCTTCAGGAACAAACGCTTTGATCTCGCGCTCGCGCTCAACGACCAGGCGCACCGCAACGGACTGAACACGACCGGCAGAGAGACCACGCGCAATCTTTTTCCATAACAGCGGAGAGACCATATAGCCCACAACGCGGTCCATAAAACGACGCGCCTGTTGTGCATTAACACGGTCAATGTTCAGTTCGCCGGGCTTTTCAAATGCCTGACGAATCGCGTTTTTGGTAATTTCGTTAAACACCACACGACTGTAGCGTGTGTCGTCACCCCCGATCACTTCCCGCAGGTGCCAGGCAATGGCTTCCCCTTCGCGGTCAAGGTCGGTTGCGAGATAGATGTGGTCAGCTTTTTCAGCCAACTGTTTTAGTTCAGAGACAACCTTCTCTTTGCCGGGCAGCACTTCGTAGTGCGCATCCCAGTCATGCCACGGGTCAACCCCCATACGATTGACGAGCGCGCCACGTTCATCCTTTTTGGGCTTTTTGGCCGTTTTGGTGGAGGTAGAGTCGGCGCTCTTTTTAGCTGCTGAGCCACTGGTCGGCAAATCACGGATATGACCCACGCTGGATTTCACCACGTAGTCATTACCCAGATACTTGTTGATCGTTTTGGCTTTTGCCGGGGACTCAACGATGACAAGAGCTTTACCCATATTCACCTTTACCTAATTTGATTCTTCCAGAATGCGTCGCACGTTGATTCACCTTCCGCTGGCGACGAGACACCGATATGGTCTCTGCGACGACGGATATCAACCCCTTAAACTGACTGTGTGCACGAAATAGTCAGGTGACTGAGTTAACAGGCTTTTTAGCACACAAGCGCTATAGCACGACGGAATTGTGGTTGAATGTCAAGCAATTCTGTTGCCAGATTGACGAAAGCGTCACACTGTACCTGATAAAATCCGTTACGCAACTTTATTAGCATGCAAAAACAAATCTCGCCAGTGACGCCCTTGTCATAAAGCCCTCGGTTTCCTCATGGAATATTTGCCCATAAGCGGCGCTCGGCGTAGACTAATGTCCTTGTTTAAGGAGTAAAAAATGCACAAAGACACTCAACCCATCGATCGTGAAACACTGCTGAAAGAAGCCAACAAAATCATTCGTGAGCATGAGGACACGCTGGCGGGGATTGTAGCCACCGGTGTGACACAGCGAAACGGCGTACTGGTCTTCAGTGGCGATTACTTTTTAGACGAGCAAGGATTGCCGACGCCAAAAAGCACCGCGGTGTTTAACATGTTTAAACATTTAGCCCATGTGCTCTCTGAGAAGTATCACCTGATCGATTGAAAGCAAAACGCGAGGCCAGTGCCTCGCGTTTTCGTTTACATCAGCGGCTTTTGCCCGCGCTGCCACCAGCGAAGCAACAGTTTGTCCGCGCTTTCTGCTGCACTGCCCGTAAAACGATCGATCAGTTTTTTACGCTGCATAAACCGCACGCTCAGCACTTCGCGACCATCCATCAGATCAAGGATGACGTCATCACTGGTATTCACTTCGTCCACCAGCCCTTTTTCCAGCGCCTGTTGGCCATACCAGTGTTCGCCAGTCGCCACCTTTTCGATGTCCAGACTCGGGCGCATCCGCTGTACAAAATCTTTAAACAGATGATGGGTTTCATTCAGATCTTCACGGAATTTCTGTCGCCCTTCTTCCGTATTCTCCCCCAACAGCGTCAGCGTGCGTTTGTACTGTCCGGCAGTATGCAACTCAATATCGATCTCTTTGCCTTTCAGGAAGCGGTTAAAGTTCGGTATTTGTGCAACGACCCCAATCGATCCCACAATGGCGAACGGCGCTGAGACAATTTTATCGGCCACGCAGGCCATCATATAACCACCGCTGGCCGCCACTTTATCGACCGTGACGGTTAAGGGAACCTGCTTATCGCGCAGGCGCTGTAATTGTGACGCCGCCAGACCATAGCCGTGGACAACGCCCCCGGGGCTTTCCAGGCGAACCACCACCTGATCCTGAGGTTTAAACACCGCCAGCACCGCGGTCACTTCTTCACGTAATGCGCTCACTTCGTGCGCATCCATGCTACCTTTAAAATCAAGCACCCAGACACGGGGTTTCCCGCGAGCATCGCTCTCGCCCAACTTCGCTTTGGCTTTCGCGGCCTTCGCCTCCAGCTTGTGTTTCTTTTTCTGCGCCTTATGCCAAAGTTTTTGTTGTGCGCCATCCAGCAGGCTCATCGCCAGCTCTTCTTTCATCTCTTTATACTGTTCACTGAGATTCGTCACCCGTAACTCACCGCGTTGACGTTTACGCTGGGTAGCATTCACAACAATCATGGCAATCACGCCAATCGCCACCACCACGGTGACGATTTTTGCCAAAAACAACCCATATTCAGACAACAATTCCACGAGTCCCACCTTGGTTAAACATTCCAACTTTGCCTCAGTGTACAACAGGCCTGTGAACCCGTCTCGCTTCATCCATCAGGATGTTACTCAGTGAAAAACATGACAAAGTGTTCATTTTACGGCGTTATCGCCGTTGGCTGATTGAAAAACCGTAGGGTTTCAGGCATAAAACCAAAAAGTTAATGAAAAGATAAGACAACTGGCAGGGTGACCCAACGCGTCGCCGAGGAGTAGCCGTGCATTACCAACCCAAACACGATTTACTGCAGGACCGTATTATTCTGGTCACTGGCGCCAGCGATGGCATTGGCCGCGAGGCAGCACTCACCTATGCCCGCTACGGCGCCAGCGTCATTTTGCTCGGCCGTAACGAAGATAAACTGCGTCAGGTGGCGCAAACCATCGCCGGGACAACAGGTTCAATGCCGCAGTGGTTTACGCTGGATTTGCTGACCTGTACCTCAGAGAATTGCTATCAGCTGGCCCAGCGCATTGAAGCGCACTACCCGCGCCTTGACGGTGTATTACACAACGCCGGACTGCTCGGCGATATTTGCCCAATGAGCGAACAGAATCCGCAGGTCTGGCAGGAGGTGATGCAGGTTAACGTCAACGCGACATTTATGCTGACGCAGGCGCTGCTTCCTTTATTACTCAAATCGGATGCCGGTTCACTGGTGTTTACCTCGTCAAGCGTCGGGCGACAGGGCCGCGCTAACTGGGGCGCTTATGCGACCTCAAAATTTGCAACGGAAGGCATGATGCAGGTGCTGGCAGATGAGTATCAAAATCGTCAATTGCGGGTCAATTGCATCAATCCTGGCGGCACACGCACCGGTATGCGCGCCAGCGCTTTCCCGTCAGAAGATCCGTTAAAACTGAAAACACCCGCCGATATTATGCCGCTTTATCTGTGGCTGATGGGCGATGACAGCCGTCGTAAAACCGGTATGACTTTTGATGCCCAACCGGGCCGTAAACCAGGAATCGCCCAATGAGTGAAGAACGCTATCAACAACGCCAGCAGCGCGTAAAAGACAAGGTTGACGCCCGCGTTGCAGCGGCACAGGACGAACGCGGGATTGTGATTGTGTTTACCGGCAACGGCAAAGGTAAGACAACCGCTGCGTTTGGCACGGCAACGCGTGCAGTCGGCCATGGAAAGCATGTCGGCGTGGTGCAGTTTATCAAAGGAACCTGGCCAAACGGGGAGCGGAATTTACTTGAACCCCATGGCGTTGAGTTTCAGGTGATGGCGACAGGGTTTACCTGGGAGACGCAAAACCGTGAAGCGGATACCGCCGCGTGTCTGGCCGTCTGGGAGCATGGTAAACGCATGCTGGCCGATGCAACGCTGGATATGGTGGTGCTGGACGAGTTGACCTATATGGTGGCGTACGACTATCTGCCGCTTGAAGAGGTCCTGAACGCCTTAAAGGCACGTCCGGCGCATCAAACGGTGATCATCACAGGTCGTGGTTGCCATCGGGATATTCTGGAGCTGGCGGATACCGTGAGCGAACTGCGTCCGGTCAAACACGCTTTTGAAGCGGGCGTGAAAGCCCAAATGGGTATCGATTACTGACTGTAGGCCGGATAAGGTGCTTGCGGCGCCATCCGGCACCGCGCAATTGCCTGATGGCGCTACGCTTATCAGGCCTACAAAAGCGTTAACCGTTGTTGTTACGACCGCCGGAACGACGACCGCTGCCAACCTGGCTGTGACGTTTCACCGCACGGCGAATCTGATTCGCTTTCATGCGACGTCTGTCTTTCTCGACGGCCACTTTTGACTCGGTTTCTGGCTGCAACTCCACCAGTTCACGCAAATAGTTAGTCTGCGCGAGATCCAGCTCAGTCCAGCCGCCACGCGGAAGACCTTTTGGCAGCGGAATGTCACCGTAACGTACGCGAATCAAACGACTCACCTGCACGCCTACGGCTTCCCACAGGCGGCGTACTTCACGGTTACGCCCTTCGGTCAACGTCACGTTGTACCACTGGTTAATCCCTTCACCGCCGCTGAACTTAATGGTTTTAAAGGCCGCAGGGCCATCTTCCAGCTGCACGCCACGGCTCAGATCGCGCAGTTTGGTCTCATCGACCTGACCAAAGACACGCACAGCGTATTCGCGCTCAACTTCACGGCTCGGGTGCATCAGACGGTTTGCCAGTTCGCCATCCGTCGTAAACAGCAGCAAACCGCAGGTGTTAACGTCCAGACGCCCTACCGCAATCCAGCGTGCGCCACGCAGTTTTGGTAAACGATCAAAAACCGTAGGACGACCTTCCGGGTCGTTACGGGTACACAGTTCGCCTTCAGGCTTGTAATAGGCCAGAACACGACAAATTTGTTCCGCAGACTCTTTCACCGAGATCAGGTGACCGTCGATACGAATTTTCAGACCCGGAGTCACTTCAACGCGATCGCCAAGCGTGGCAATTTTGCCGTCTACGCTCACACGACCTGCTTCAATAATCGATTCGATTTCACGGCGAGAGCCGTGGCCAGCGCGAGCCAGCACTTTCTGTAACTTTTCGCTCATAGAGCTTCCTTTAGGTGTCGCCTTCACAGGCGTCGAACAGGAGAATCAACGGCGCTGTACAGCGCCATTTTAAGGCCGCGTAGTATACAGAGTTGCGCCCTTATAAGAAAGGTTTAACGTCGCCGACGCCTTCGCGCAAGACCACCGGAGAATCATCGGTTAAATCAATGACCGTTGTGGGTTGTTGACCGAGATAGCCCCCGTGGATAATCAAATCAACCAGCTTCTCAAGCCTGTCTTTGATCTCTTCCGGATCCGACTCGGTAAAATCACTGCCCGGTAACATCAACGATGTCGACAGCATCGGTTCACCCAGTGCGGCCAGCAACGCCAGCGCAATCGGGTTTGATGGCACGCGCAGACCGATGGTTTTGCGTTTTTCCTGCAACAGGCGACGCGGCACTTCTTTGGTTCCTTTCAGGATAAAGGTGTAGTTGCCCGGCGTGTTGTTTTTAATTAAACGAAACGCGACGTTATCCACGAAGGAATAGGTCGACAGTTCCGACAGATCCCGACACATCAGCGTAAAGTTATGCCCGTCTGGCAGATGACGAATACGGCAAATGCGCTCCATGGCGCCTTTATCTTCGATTTTGCAGCCAAGCGCATAACCGGAATCGGTTGGATAAACGATCACCCCGCCTTTACGCACAATCTCGACAGCCTGGTTAATCAGGCGTGGCTGCGGGTTTTCCGGATGAATATAAAAAAACTGGCTCATACTTCCCTCACTGTAGTGTCTTCGGGCTGCTCCCATAACTGCCATACGCCTTCGACGCCTGCTGGCAGCCAGAGCTTACGACCCAACTCAATCCACGGGCACGGTTGATGAAAATCAGACCCTTGCGATGCCCATAATTGATTCTGGCGCGCCAATGTCGCCAGTTGAGTACGTTCATTGGGAGATTGCTGGCATTGCGCGACTTCCATCGCGTCACCGCGGTGTTCAGCAAAATGCGCAACCAATCTTTTCAGCCACTTAGCGCTAAGGTCGTATCGCCCAGGATGGGCCAGCACCGCCTTACCGCCAGAATGATGAATCACATCAATAGCTTGTTCTATTGTACACCACTGTGGGGGAACGTATCCGGTTTTCCCACGCGCAAGATACTTTTTGAACACATCCGCCATGGTGGTTGCTTTACCGCATTCCACCAAAAAGCGGGCAAAATGCCCGCGTGTCACCGCCCCGCCGTCCGCAAGGCGTAACGCCCCTTCCCACGCGCCGGGAATATGGGCCTTGTCCAGTCGCTCAGCAATCAAACGCGCACGCTGCTGGCGACGCTCCGTTTGTTCGGCCAGGAAATCACACATCGCCGGATCGGCAATATCGATATTCAGCCCCACGATATGGATTTCGTGATTTTCCCAGACCGTCGAGATTTCGACGCCGGCAATCAAATTCAGGGCTAACCCGGAACGTGAAATTTCTTCTCTTGCCGCCGGAATAGCGGCTGTGGTGTCATGATCGGTGATCGCCAGCGTGCCGACTCGCATCTCAACTGCACGGTGTACCAACGCTTCTGGCGTCAACCGTCCATCGGACGCCGTTGTATGACTGTGCAGGTCATAAATCACTGCGTAATTCGTGTCGCTCAAGGCGAGCTCCCGTCTTAATAATGGCTCTTTCACAGACATCATAGCGTTTCCGGCAAATATACTGAAATCAGGTGTTGACAAAAATCCATCGAACTAGTTAACTAGTACGAAAGTTCACATGAAGAAGGTATCTGAAATGAAAGCTCAATTCGTACTGCAAAGTTGGTGGCGCACTTCCTGATTTCGGGCAGTGTCTTCGCAGCTATATGCAACCAGATACCCGGCCCGCCAATTTGAGCGGGCTTTTTTTTGAACAGAATGAATGAGAAGAACAATGCAAATACAAAAACCGACACTCGAACTGCTCTCCTGTGATGCCGCTTACCGCGAAAATCCGACGGCACTGTTCCATCAGGTCTGCGGCGATCGCCCTGCCACACTGTTACTGGAATCCGCCGACATCGACAGTAAAGATGACCTCAAAAGTCTGCTGCTGGTCGATAGCGCGTTGCGCATTACCGCATTAGGTGACACCGTCACTATTCAGGCGTTATCAGATAACGGTGCTTCCTTACTGCCACTGCTGGATGCCGCACTGCCTGCCGGGATCGACAACGAGCAACTTGCATCAGGTCGCGTTCTCCATTTTCCTCCGGTTAGCCCGCTGCTGGATGAAGACGCCCGCCTGTGTTCACTCTCCGTGTTTGATGCGTTCCGTCTGCTGCAAAATCTGGTGAATGTGCCCGCACAGGAGCGGGAAGCGATGTTCTTCGGCGGCCTGTTTGCCTATGACCTGGTGGCCGGTTTTGAAGACTTACCGCAGCTCGAAGCCGGTAATCGTTGCCCGGACTACTGCTTCTACCTGGCCGAAACGCTGATGGTGATTGACCATCAAAAGAAAAGCACCCGCATTCAGGCCAGCATCTTTACCGCGGATGCGGCTGAACGCCAGCGTCTGGCGCAGCGTCTGGCACAATTAACCCAGCAGTTGACCGAGACCGCGCCGCCGTTACCTGTCACCGCCGTTCCGCATATGCGTTGCGAATGCAATCAGAACGATGAAGAGTTCGGCGCCGTTGTACGCAATATGCAAAAAGCCATTCGTGCAGGTGAGATTTTTCAGGTGGTCCCGTCCCGCCGTTTCTCGCTTCCCTGCCCGTCGCCGCTCGCGGCCTATGATGTACTGAAAAAGAGCAACCCCAGCCCGTATATGTTCTTTATGCAGGACAATGAATTCACGCTGTTTGGCGCATCGCCAGAAAGCTCGCTGAAATACGATGCCACCAGCCGTCAAATTGAGATCTACCCCATCGCCGGAACGCGCCCGCGCGGCCGTCGCGCGGATGGTTCTCTGGATCGGGATCTGGACAGCCGTATTGAACTGGAGATGCGTACCGATCACAAAGAGATGTCCGAACATCTGATGCTGGTTGACCTTGCCCGCAATGATTTGGCGCGGATCTGTACGCCAGGCAGTCGCTACGTCGCCGACCTGACGAAAGTTGACCGTTACTCCTTTGTAATGCACCTGGTCTCCCGCGTGGTGGGAGAACTACGCAGCGATCTGGATGTCCTGCACGCCTACCGCGCCTGCATGAATATGGGCACCCTTAGCGGTGCGCCAAAAGTCCGCGCCATGCAGCTCATCGCGAATGCCGAAGGGCGTCGTCGCGGCAGCTATGGCGGCGCCGTCGGCTATTTCACCGCCCACGGCGATCTGGATACCTGCATTGTGATTCGCTCCGCCCTTGTCGAAGACGGCATTGCCACCGTGCAAGCTGGCGCCGGGGTTGTTCTCGATTCTGTTCCGCAGTCTGAAGCCGATGAAACCCGTAACAAAGCGCGCGCCGTGTTGCGCGCTATCGCCACCGCGCATCATGCACAGGAGACTTTCTAATGGCTGACATTCTGCTGCTCGATAACATCGACTCTTTTACGTACAACCTGGCAGATCAGCTACGGACCAACGGTCATCATGTGGTGATTTACCGTAACCACATCCCTGCCCAGACGCTGATTGACCGTCTTGCGACGATGAAAAACCCGGTGCTGATGCTCTCTCCGGGCCCCGGCGCGCCAAGCGAAGCCGGTTGCATGCCGGAGCTGTTGACCCGTCTGCGCGGAAAACTGCCGATTATCGGTATCTGCCTCGGTCATCAGGCGATTGTTGAAGCCTACGGTGGCTACGTCGGTCAGGCGGGCGAAATTCTGCATGGCAAAGCGTCAAGCATTGAGCATGACGGCCAGGCGATGTTTGCCGGTCTGGCAAATCCGCTGCCCGTCGCGCGTTATCACTCTCTGGTGGGCAGCAATGTGCCTGCCGGACTGACCATCAACGCCCATTTTAACGGGATGGTGATGGCGGTACGTCACGATGCGGATCGCGTCTGCGGCTTCCAGTTTCATCCGGAATCCATTCTGACTACGCAGGGTGCCCGCTTACTGGAACAAACGCTGGCGTGGGCGCAACAGAAGCTGGAGCAGACCAACACGCTGCAGCCCATTCTGGAAAAACTGTACCAGGCACAAACGCTTTCTCAGCAAGAGAGCCATCAGTTGTTCTCTGCCGTGGTGCGCGGCGAACTGAAGCCGGAGCAACTGGCGGCGGCGCTGGTCAGCATGAAAATTCGTGGCGAACATCCTAACGAGATTGCCGGGGCAGCCACCGCTTTGCTGGAAAACGCGGCGCCATTTCCACGCCCGGACTATCTCTTCGCCGATATCGTCGGTACTGGCGGTGACGGCAGCAACAGCATCAATATTTCCACCGCCAGCGCCTTCGTTGCGGCGGCGTGCGGCATGAAAGTGGCGAAACACGGCAACCGTAGTGTTTCCAGTAAATCCGGCTCTTCCGATTTGCTGGCGGCTTTCGGTATTAATCTGGATATGAATGCCGACAAGTCGCGCCAGGCGCTGGACGACCTCGGTGTCTGCTTCCTGTTTGCACCGAAGTACCATACCGGTTTTCGCCATGCAATGCCGGTGCGCCAGCAGTTAAAAACGCGCACGCTGTTCAACGTGCTGGGACCGTTGATTAACCCGGCACACCCGCCGCTGGCTCTGATTGGCGTCTACAGCGCTGAACTGGTGCTGCCGATTGCCGAGACATTGCGCGTCCTGGGATACCAGCGCGCCGCGGTGGTCCACAGCGGCGGAATGGATGAAGTTTCCTTGCACGCGCCGACTATCGTTGCCGAGTTAAACGAGGGTGAAATCAAAAGCTATACGTTGACGGCGGATGACTTTGGCCTCACTCCTTATCATCAGGAACAGCTGGCAGGTGGTACGCCAGAAGAAAACCGTGACATTCTGACACGCTTACTACAAGGTAAAGGTGAAGCCGCCCACGAGGCTGCTGTCGCTGCGAATGTCGCTATGTTAATGCGCCTGCATGGCGAGGAAGATTTGAAAGCCAATGTGCAAACCGTGATCACCGTTCTGCGCAGCGGCGCAGCGTATGACCGGGTCACCGCACTGGCGGCAAGAGGGTAAATAATGCAAACCGTTTTAGCGAAAATCGTCGCAGATAAGGTGATTTGGGTAGAAGCCCGTAAGCAGCAGCAACCGCTGGCCAGTTTCCAGAACGACATCCAGCCGAGTTCGCGACACTTTTATGATGCCCTGCAGGGCGCGCGTACCGCGTTTATCCTGGAGTGCAAAAAGGCCTCCCCCTCGAAAGGCGTAATTCGGGAGAATTTCAACCCTGCGCAGATTGCGGGCGTCTACAAGCACTATGCGTCGGCGATTTCCGTACTGACCGACGAGAAATATTTTCAGGGCAGTTTTGACTTTCTGCCGGTGGTCAGCGCCATCGCGCCGCAGCCGATTCTGTGTAAGGATTTCATTATTGATCCTTACCAAATCTACCTGGCGCGCCATTATCAGGCGGATGCCTGCCTGCTAATGCTTTCGGTGCTGGATGACGAGCAGTATCGCCAGCTTGCTACCGTAGCGCACAGCTTAAAAATGGGCGTGTTGACCGAGGTGAGCAATGAAGAAGAGCTGGAGCGCGCCATTGCGCTGGGCGCAAAAGTGGTCGGTATCAATAACCGCGACCTGCGCGACCTGTCGATTGATTTGAATCGCACCCGACAGCTTGCGCCACGACTGGGTCATGGCGTGACCGTGATCAGCGAATCCGGGATCAACACCTACGGTCAGGTGCGTGAACTGAGCCACTTCGCCAACGGTTTCCTTATCGGCTCTGCGCTGATGTCCGAAGACAATCTCCACGCCGCCGTGCGCCGGGTGTTGCTGGGTGAGAATAAAGTGTGCGGCCTGACGCGTCCCCAGGATGCAAAGGCGGCGTATGACGCTGGCGCCGTTTATGGCGGTTTGATTTTTGCGGCTACCTCTCCTCGTGCCGTGAGCACTGAGCAGGCACGGGACGTTATGGCGGCCGCACCACTGCAGTATGTTGGCGTCTTTCGTGATGCACAGATTGCAGAGGTTTGCGAGAAAGCCACCACCCTGTCGCTAGCCGCGGTGCAACTGCACGGTCACGAAGATCAGACTTATGTGAATGCGCTACGCGCTGCACTGCCTGAACAGGTGCAAATCTGGAAAGCGTTGAGCGTCGGCGACACGCTCCCTGCCCGCGATTATCAGCAGGTCGATAAGTACCTTCTGGATAACGGCCAGGGCGGTACAGGCCAACGTTTTGACTGGTCCTTATTGCAGGGTCAGACGCTCGACAATGTTTTTCTGGCTGGCGGATTAAGCGCAGACAACTGCGTAGACGCGGCTAAAACCGGCTGTGCCGGCCTCGATTTTAATTCTGGTGTAGAGTCGCAGCCGGGCATCAAAGATGCGCGTCTTCTGGCCTCGGTCTTTCAGACACTGCGCGCTTATTAAGGAAGAAACACATGACAACATTACTGAATCCGTACTTTGGTGAATTTGGCGGCATGTATGTGCCACAAATTCTGATGCCTGCATTGCGTCAACTGGAAGAAGCGTTCGTCAGCGCGCAGAAAGATCCAGAGTTTCAGGCCCAGTTTACCGACCTGCTCAAAAACTACGCCGGTCGCCCGACCGCGCTCACCAAATGCCAGAACATCACGGCGGGTACCAAAACCACCCTTTACCTGAAGCGTGAAGATCTGCTGCACGGCGGCGCGCACAAAACCAACCAGGTGTTGGGTCAGGCGCTGCTGGCCAAGCGGATGGGCAAAACCGAAATTATTGCCGAAACCGGTGCGGGTCAACACGGCGTAGCCTCCGCGCTTGCCAGTGCGCTGCTGGGTCTGAAATGCCGCATTTATATGGGCGCGAAAGATGTTGAACGCCAGTCGCCTAACGTGTTCCGTATGCGTTTGATGGGGGCTGAAGTAATCCCGGTTCACAGCGGTTCCGCAACCCTGAAAGATGCCTGTAACGAGGCGCTGCGCGACTGGTCTGGCAGCTATGACACCGCGCACTATATGCTCGGTACTGCCGCGGGTCCGCATCCGTTCCCGACCATTGTGCGTGAGTTCCAGCGCATGATTGGGGAAGAAACCAAAGCCCAGATCCTGGAAAAAGAAGGTCGTTTGCCCGACGCGGTTATCGCCTGTGTCGGTGGCGGTTCAAATGCGATCGGTATGTTTGCTGATTTCATTGACGAAACCAGCGTCGGACTGATTGGCGTAGAACCTGGCGGTCACGGGATCGAAACTGGTGAGCATGGCGCGCCGCTCAAACACGGTCGCGTCGGCATCTACTTCGGTATGAAAGCACCGATGATGCAGACGGAAGAAGGCCAGATTGAAGAGTCTTACTCGATTTCTGCCGGGCTGGATTTCCCGTCCGTCGGACCGCAACACGCGTACCTGAACAGTATCGGTCGTGCCGATTACGTGTCGATCACCGATGACGAGGCGCTCGAAGCGTTCAAAACCCTGTGCCTGCATGAAGGTATTATCCCGGCGCTGGAGTCATCCCACGCCCTGGCGCATGCGTTAAAAATGATGCGCGACAACCCGGAAAAAGAGCAACTGCTGGTGGTTAACCTTTCCGGTCGCGGCGACAAAGACATTTTCACCGTACACGATATTCTGAAAGCGCGAGGGGAAATCTGATGGAACGCTACGACAATTTATTTGCACAGTTGAAGGATCGTAAAGAAGGCGCATTTGTTCCCTTTGTCACGCTGGGCGACCCTTCGGTTGAGCAATCGCTGAAGATTATTGATACGCTGATCGCGGCCGGTGCCGATGCCCTTGAACTCGGGATACCGTTCTCCGACCCGCTGGCTGACGGCCCGACGATTCAGGAGGCCACGCTGCGCGCGTTTGCCTCGGGCGTTACCCCAACGCAATGTTTTGAAATGCTGGCGTTAATTCGCCAGAAGCACCCTGACATTCCTGTGGGCCTGCTGATGTACGCCAACCTGGTCTTCAGCAAAGGGATCGACGCATTTTACGCCCAGTGCGAAAAGGTCGGCGTCGATTCCGTGCTGATTGCCGACGTACCGGTGGAAGAGTCTGCGCCTTTCCATCAGGCGGCACTGCGCCACAATGTCGCGCCGATTTTCATCTGCCCACCGAATGCCGATGATGAGCTTCTGCGCCAGATTGCCTCCCGGGGCCGGGGTTATACCTATTTGCTCTCCCGGGCGGGGGTGACGGGTGCGGAAAATCGTGCCGCGCTACCGTTACACCATTTGGTCGAAAAACTGAAAGAGTACAATGCGGCCCCGCCGTTGCAGGGGTTCGGGATCTCTTCACCGGAACAGGTCACCGGGGCAGTTGAAGCCGGTGCGGCAGGAGCCATTTCCGGTTCAGCGATTGTTAAAATCATCGAGAAAAACCTCGATAAACCCGAACAGATGCTGGCCGAGCTAAAAACGTTCGTCACGGCAATGAAAGCGGCAACGCGCGCGTAATGTCCGGCAACCGCCAGAGCACGTCTGGCGGTTTACCCTTTCGCCTGTTTCATTTTGTACATTTCATTATCCGCAACCTGGATCGCCGCATCCAGGGCGCCGTTCACTTCCGCAATTCCCCATGACACCGACAACGGTACCTGATTACCGCCAACCCAAAACGCATATCCCTGCACCTGGCTGGCAATGCGTTCTGCAACCGCAATAGCATCACTGGCTTTTGCCCGGTAAAGCAGAATCACAAATTCATCACCGCCCGTGCGTATCACCATGTCATTGCTGGTTCGGGTATTGGAAAGCATACGGTTCGCGATAACCTGGAGCGCCCTGTCGCCAGCCACATGTCCCCAGATATCGTTGATCGCTTTGAATTTATTGCAATCCAGCAGAATCACAGCGCAACGCGAGAGATCACGGCGTTTAATAATATCGAGGATCTTGCGGTTAAAGCAGCCGGTCAAAGAGTCGATATAAATCTTGAGGTCACTTTCGTTGAGCCATCCCTTCAGCCCCAGACTGATCATAATAAAAAAGAACGGCGCCAACAGAATCGCAATACCCGCCTGGATGTCATGCGTGACAAAACGCCCAAGTGAGATGGTGTATTTGAACACATACTTTTCAGACACTATTTTGACGATGCTTTTCCCCATCGACGAGCAGTTCCCGGTTAGGCACAACGACTCTTTGTTGGTGACATTCACCAGCGCCACATTAAGCCCATGGGGTATCTGGTTATCAAAAGCTTTAGCCAGGGCTTCCTGCAACTCTGGCCTGGCGTGGTCGTAGACAAGATAGGCCACAATATGGTCGGAGATCTCTTTTCCGGAAAGGTCGTAAATATAGCTCACCACGCTAAAGGCTTTTTCGCCGGTGATTTTATCGGTATAGAAATTGGTTGAGCTCAGCGCCTTGGTTTTGACGTTTTTTTCCAGCAGACGGGTATAAAAATCAACGGGGGGGTAAAAAAAGCTGCGAATATCTCTCGCCATCTCCGAGTCAGAGAAATGAAACATCCGGGAATCTGCGGGCGTAAACCAATAAAAGTAATCGGCATCTTTGGCGATGATATACCGGTGCGCGTCATAATTTCCGGGATTGAGGGCATTGACCCTGTCGCGGATAAATTCTGCCGCGGTAAACATACATAGCGCGTTAACACCGGTATGTTTTGCCACCATCGCGCCTGTCGCCGAATGGATTCGTTTTTTGTCGGCATTGATTCCCCAGGCGTCGTTATCTCTGGGAATAAAGAGCGAAGTATCGCCACACATGCCGGCATTTTTAATCTGGTGATAACGTTCACCCGTCGCATCGGCGATCAGTTCGTTGTCATTAAAAATGTCTACCATCCGCGTCTGCAGACGATTCATGCCATCACTGGCCGCCGCCAGTCGCTGTTCATAAATCACAAAAATGAACAGTGAGGTAAAAAGCAAGGTGATAAGCCCTGATATGAACAATGCCTGCCGGTTTCTCAGCCCGTCCTGCACAATCTTCACGCGTCCACCCAGATCATTAACAGTACTGCAAAACCGGTCGCCCGTTTATGTTGTTGCATAGCATCCCTGAAATCTGCTTGCCAGAGACGGCGATAATTTTACTAATGTTAGCATTTCAGAGAGTTAAGCGAGGGGAAAAATAAAAATAGCCGTTGCAAGAGACGAAAAAAAAGCCGGTAGCAATGCAACCAGCCTTTTTCGATAGCGATGAGGATTTTAGAAGCGATAACCCGCAGAGAACATAAACACCCACGGATCGAGGCGAACGCTGTCATGCTGCTGAGCGCCGCCAAGTTTATAGTTCGCGGTCGTGTCGATATCCATATACCAAACCGACATGTTGATCAGCCAGTCACGGTCGATCAGGTAATCCATACCCACTTGCCCTGCTGCGCCCCAGGAGTCTTTCAGGCTCAGGTCAGACAATCCAGTCTCTTTTCCTTTGTCGTTAAAGCCCGTGTCAAAGAAGGTGGTGTAGTTAATACCGGCTCCAACGTACGGACGCAGTTTGCTGCTGGAATCACCAAAGTACCATTGCGCCATCAGCGTCGGCGGCAAATGGTGAACGGTAGCGATATCACCGGTTGATGAGGTTCCAATCTTATGACGGAACGGCGTCGCGCCCAGCAGTTCGATACCGATATTGTCCGTTGCCATATAGGTGAATGTCAGGCCAAGTTGCGTATTGTTGCTAACATCAAATCCGCCCAGGCTGCCTAACGTACCACCCGCCCCTTCGGTCGGGCGAACGGTTGCCGAACCTGCACGAATGAAGAACTCGCCCGCTTCATGCGCATAAACCCCGCCAGAGAGAAGAGTACTTACTGCCAACGCCGCCACTGTTAATTTTTTCATGTCCGCTCCATCGTTATGGTTATAAAAGCGTGACGAATATACCTACAATGGAGTAAAAAGTGATCTAACACAGATCACATTACATCTTGTAATTTAACATTTATTGATCTGGATTAATTTAGAACTTGCATTCAAAATCCTAGTTAAACTGATACAGATCAAATTCGATATATTTTCGAACTGAAAATATTCAGATGCTTCCCTCTTGCCCTTCCTGAAACTGGGCGCTAATTTAGCTTTCTCACAATTGAATTGATGCGTTATCTTGTTGCAGGTGAAATCATGAGCGATCTCAACCCGTGCATGACGTGCGGTGCCTGTTGTGCGTTTTTTCGTGTCTCTTTTTATTGGGCGGAAGCCAGTGATGCTGGCGGCCCTGTCCCGGTTCATCTGACGGAACCGGTGAGTCCCTTTCTACGTTGTATGGCGGGCACCAACCAAAAACAGTCCCGCTGCGTGGCGCTTTCCGGTTCTCCCGGCGAAAATGTCAGCTGTACGATCTATGAAAACCGCCCCTCCGCCTGCCGGGAATTTGCCATGTCAGGGGAAGATGGCGAGGTCAACGAAGCCTGTAACCGCGCCCGCGCCCGATACGGATTACCTCCGCTTTACAAAGATATGCTTTTCCATACAAGCCTTGATGCTGCCACTCACGGGTTATCCAGGGTACAATTGCCCGCTAATTAACACCTGCAGAACTCAAGGAGAGTGCATGTCTATCACGGCGAAGTCCGTATACCGTGACACGGGGAATTTTTTCCGTAATCAATTTGTTACCATCTTACTGGTATCGTTGCTGTGCGCGTTTATCACGGTGGTTTTAGGTCATGCCTTTTCCCCCAGCGACGCGCAAATTGCACAACTCAGCGAAGGCGACCATCTGGCGGGTAGCGTTGGATTGTTCGACCTGGTGCAAAACATGACGCCGGAACAGCAGCAAATCTTGTTACGTGCTTCTGCAGCCTCGACGTTTTCAGGTCTCATTGGCAATGCCATTCTGGCAGGCGGCGTCATGCTGATGATTCAATTGATTTCGGCCGGTCATCGGGTAAGTGCATTACGCGCCATTGGCGCCAGCGCCCCTGTTTTGCCTAAGCTGTTTATTCTGATTTTCCTGACGACGCTGCTGGTGCAGATTGGCATTATGCTGGTGGTGGTTCCTGGTATTCTCATGGCCATCCTCCTCGCACTTGCGCCAGTCATGCTGGTTCAGGACAAAATGGGTGTTTTTGCTGCAATGCGCAACAGCATGCGTCTTGCGTGGTCTAATATGCGATTGGTCGCGCCCGCTGTGATCGGTTGGTTGCTGGCAAAAACGTTGCTTCTGCTCTTTGCACCTAACTTTGCTGTACTGACCCCGAACGTGGGCGCGGTGGTGGCGAATACGCTGAGCAATTTGATCTCTGCCGTTTTGCTCATCTATTTATTCCGCCTGTATATGTTGATTCGCCAATAACCCTATGTGCGTCGGCGCTTTCCGGCCGATGCATGTTAATTACGGAATCGAAGAATGAAGCAGTTTCTTGATTTTTTACCGCTGGTTGTCTTTTTTGCCTTTTACAAGCTTTATGACATCTATGCGGCAACCTCAGCCCTGATCGTCGCCACCGCAATTGTCCTGATTTACAGTTGGGTACGCTATCGCAAGGTTGAGAAGATGGCGTTGATCACCTTTATTCTGGTTGCAGTGTTTGGCGGCCTGACCATTTTCTTCCATAACGATGAATTTATTAAATGGAAGGTGACGGTGATTTACGGCTTGTTTGCGGGCGCCTTGCTGGTAAGCCAGTGGATTATGAAAAAGCCATTAATTCAGCGCATGCTTGGGAAAGAACTTACGCTCCCTCAACCTGTGTGGTCGAAGTTAAATCTGGCGTGGGCGGTCTTTTTCATCCTGTGCGGCCTTGCGAATATCTACATCGCGTTCTGGCTGCCGCAAAATATTTGGGTCAATTTTAAAGTCTTTGGCCTGACCGCATTAACGTTGATTTTCACCCTGTTGAGCGGCGTTTATATTTACCGCCATCTCCCCCAGGAAGACAAATCGTAATCTTAACAGCGCCAGACCTTTTCTCTGGCGCTTCTCTTTTCTGCGTTGTTCCCCGTATTTCGCTGCACAGATTGTATGAATCATAAAGCGATGGTGGAAATGTCACCCTTTCCTTCTGAGCTGCCGGGGCACCCGCGGTGCGCGGCGTATCTCCTCTGTTCTCAATCTGCAAATCATAGTAGCATCGCGCCTGTAATTTTTTTCTATAGTCGGTTCTACAATGACAACAACGAATAATGTCCCCCAGGGCGAACTTGTTTTACGCACGCTGGCCATGCCTGCTGATACGAATGCCAATGGCGATATTTTTGGCGGCTGGCTAATGTCGCAAATGGATATTGGCGGTGCCATTCAGGCCAAAGAAATTGCCCATGGCCGCGTGGTGACCGTGCGCGTCGAGGGAATGACGTTTTTACGCCCTGTCGCGGTGGGAGATGTGGTGTGCTGTTACGCTCGCTGTATAAGACGCGGAACAACCTCTGTCAGCATCAACATTGAAGTGTGGGTTAAAAAGGTGGCCTCTGAGCCGATTGGGCAGCGTTACAAAGCGACCGAGGCGCTGTTTATTTATGTTGCGGTAGACAAAGACGGTAAACCCCGCGCTCTGCCAGTTCAGAAGTAAAAAAAAGCCTCCGGATGTGGAGGCTTTTTTAATCATCATCACGCTTATTCTATCTGCGTTGTGCCATTGAGGCGGAAAACAATATTCACCACCAGCCCGGTACCTGGCTTCCCGGCTTCATAGCGCCATTTACGCATCGCGTTTTTCACTTCCCGTTCAAACATGTTAGCCGGTTGTGCTGAGAGTATTTCAACATCGTCAACACGTCCGTCGGACGTCACGTTGAATTTCACCTTGACCCGCCCTTCGATACGCAACGCTTGCGCACGCGGCGGATACTGCGGTTGATTACGGCTCAGGGCGCGAGGGCCCGCAGGCGCACTGACCACGGGTTTGCTGGTCGCGGGTGCGGTACTGGTCGTCGGACGCGCAGGCGCGGTGTTTTCAGATGGCGTCAATGGACGCGACTCGACCGGCTTCACATCACGCTTCGGCTGCTCCTGAACCTTCTTCACAGGTTTAGGTTTGGGTTTCGGTTTTGGCTTCGGTTTCTCAATCACTACCGGCGCTTCTTTTGGCGGTTCCGGGATCGGCTCAGGCTCGGGTTCAGGCTCAACAACAGGTTGTGGCGGCGGCTGAACAGCCTGGGGGGGATCAAGATCGGCAGGCGCGACCATGGTGACGGAGATCGGCTGCGCAGGCGCAGGCAGTTCAATAACCTGATGTACCGAGGTATACAGCAGTCCCGCCACTACAGCACCATGAACGCCAACGGAAAGTAACGTCGGCCAGGGAAAGCGACGAGGTAGATCAAGGGTCATTGAAGTCATAATCGTTTCAGTTAAAAAACCAGGCCCTGATTTTAAATGCAAATAGCAATCATATTCAATAAGACATCACAATGAGGTGCATTTAAAACGCAATATTATCCTAAAAAAGCCCTGCAAAGTGTACGTCTTAACAAAGCCGTCATCTTTGCGTTGCAGTTGAGAGTCCTTTCCAATAACGTAATTAACGACTTTTACCTATTAAGGAGCTCTACCCGTGCTGTATGTCATCTACGCTCAGGATATCGCCGACTCTCTCGAAAAGCGCCTTTCGGTTCGCCCCGCACATCTGGCGCGTCTGCAACTTCTGCACGATGAAGGCCGCCTGCTCACGGCGGGTCCAATGCCTGCCGTTGACAGCAACGATCCCGGTGCAGCAGGTTTTACCGGCTCAACGGTCATTGCTGAATTTGAATCTCTGGAAGCTGCGCAATCCTGGGCAGAAGCGGACCCGTATGTTGCCGCGGGTGTCTACGCACAGGTTTCCGTCAAGCCCTACAAAAAAGTATTCTAAGTCCGATTGGACACCACTGAAGTCGTTGGGCACCGGATGCGGTGCCCTTATTTTAATCAGATGCTGTGGATCGCAAACAGCAACGAGTTACGTTGATGATTGAGAACACACTTTCTGATTGAGTGGATACGCATATTGCGACGCGACTGCCCTTCAAGCCAACGCGCTTTACGGCGGCTAGCCTGACGTAACATACGCCAGCGTCCCACTTCCGTTCTACTACGTTTCATGTTAACGACTCTTACAGTGCTGGAGGCGAGCATTATACGCCCTCACCAAACTCAGACCAGCGCTTTTCCTGTGTTTTTATTTGCCAGATGAATCCTGATGCGTAAACTCATAACAATACGCTTTCAAAAGGATTTTTAATGTTATGACAACCTTCTACACAGTGGTGAGTTGGCTGGTCATTCTCGGATACTGGGTTCTGATTGCCGGCGTGACGTTGCGCATTTTGATGAAACGACGTGCAGTGCCTTCCGCGATGGCATGGCTGCTGATTATCTATATTCTGCCGCTGGTAGGGATTATTGCTTATCTCTCGTTTGGTGAACTCCACCTGGGGAAACGTCGGGCCGAACGCGCCAGAGCCATGTGGCCGTCGACCGCCAAATGGCTGAACGATCTCAAGGCCTGCAAACATATTTTCGCGCAGGAAAACAGTAGCGTTGCTTCATCATTGTTTAAACTTTGTGAGCGTCGTCAGGGAATTGCGGGCGTTAAAGGAAACCAACTTCAGCTACTGACCGATTCCGACGATGTGATGCAGGCGCTGATCCGCGATATCCAACTCGCGCGCCATAATATTGAGATGGTGTTCTACATCTGGCAGCCAGGCGGGATGGCCGATCAGGTCGCGGAGTCTTTGATGGCCGCTGCCCGCCGCGGTATTCACTGCCGTCTGATGCTGGATTCCGCTGGCAGCGTCGCCTTCTTTCGCAGCCCGTGGGCAGCCATGATGCGTAATGCAGGCATTGAGGTCGTCGAAGCGCTCAAAGTCAATCTGATGCGTGTTTTTTTACGCCGTATGGATTTACGCCAGCATCGCAAAATGGTGATGATCGACAATTACATTGCGTATACCGGCAGCATGAATATGGTCGACCCGCGTTTTTTCAAACAGGATGCGGGCGTCGGGCAATGGGTCGATTTGATGGCAAGGATGGAAGGTCCCGTCGCGACGGCAATGGGTATCGTCTACTCCTGCGACTGGGAAATCGAGACCGGTAAACGCATCCTGCCTCCCCCGCCGGATCAGAATATTATGCCGTTTGAAGAGGCCAGCGGGCATACCATTCATACTATCGCGTCCGGGCCTGGCTTCCCTGAAGACCTGATCCACCAGGCGCTGCTGACCGCCGCCTACTCTGCACGCGAATATTTGATTATGACCACCCCGTACTTCGTCCCCAGCGACGATCTGCTGCACGCGATTTGCACCGCGGCGCAACGCGGAGTGGATGTCAGTATTATTCTTCCGCGTAAAAATGATTCCGTGCTGGTCGGCTGGGCGAGCCGCGCCTTTTTCAGCGAACTGCTGGCAGCCGGGGTCAAAATTTACCAGTTTGAAGGGGGCCTGTTACACACCAAGAGTGTACTGGTTGACGGCGAATTGAGTCTGGTCGGCACCGTGAATCTGGATATGCGCAGTTTATGGCTCAACTTTGAGATAACGCTGGTCATTGACGATGCGGGATTCGGCGGCGATCTCGCCGCCGTTCAGGATGATTACATCTCGCGTTCACGCCTGCTTGATGCGCGGTTGTGGGTAAAACGCCCGCTGTGGCAACGAATCACCGAGCGACTGTTTTACTTCTTCAGCCCGTTGCTGTAAAACGTGCGCAAGCGACGATAAACAGGTAGTCATTATGGATATGGATCTGAACAATCGCCTGACCGAGGATGAAACCCTTGAGCAGGCTTACGATATTTTTCTCGAGCTGGCTGCGGATAACCTCGACCCGGCAGACATTATTCTGTTCAACCTGCAGTTCGAAGAACGCGGCGGCGCAGAACTGTTTGACCCGGCAGAAGACTGGCAGGAACACGTTGATTTTGACCTGAATCCTGACTTTTTTGCCGAAGTGGTGATTGGTCTGGCAGACAGCGAAGACGGTGAAATTAACGACATCTTTGCCCGCGTGCTGCTGTGTCGCGAGAAAGATCACAAGCTCTGCCATATTCTCTGGCGTGAGTAAGTGAAAAGCCGCTAACGCGGCTTTTTTTTCATCTACTCCGGGAGCTTACTCCCGCAGCGGTTACAATACTGCGCGCTGTATTCGTGCTGCCCCTGCTGACACGTCGGGCATTTCCGCTGTTGATTACGTTTCAGAAACGCCGTGCTCATATGCGTGGTAATTAAGCCTGTTGGAATCGCAATAACAGAGTAACCAATTAAAATCAGCACCGATGCCACGATACGCCCCAATGGAGTATGCGGCGTAATATCGCCATAGCCTACCGTTGTTACCGTTACGATCGCCCAATAAACCGACGCATTCAGCGTCGTAAACCCATATTGCGGCCCTTCAATCAAATACATCAGCGCGCCAAAAATAATCATCACAATGGCAATAAACGAATAAAACAGAATCAACTGATGACGCGCGCTAATGATCGCCCCCCAGAACACCCGCAGCGAGGGCATGAAACGCAACAGTTTCAGGATCCGCAGAACACGAATCGCCCGCATCGCCCGCCAGGCAAAAACATAATTGAGGCTGATCTCCGGCCATAACCACATGACATACAGAGGCAGTATGGTGGCTAAATCAATGAATCCCCAGAAGCTGAAGACGTATTTCGCCGGATTCGGCCAGGTCAATAACCTCAGGAGATATTCGCAGGTGAATACCAGCGTCACGAATAACTCCAGCCAGACAAAGGTATGCCATTCGCTATAGGTCAGGTGATATTGCGTCCCTAGCCCCGATTCAATAAAGATGATTAAGACGCTAATCAGTGCGAACAGACCGCATAGCCCTTCAAAGCGGCGACCAGAACGTGTATTCAGATCGAATAAGAGATGATAAAGACGTCCACGAACGGAAGAGATGTTGAGCGACACAGTGACCTCGAAATGATAAGGGCTGACATAATGTCAGCCCTTGCGATTATAACGGGTCTACTTTCAGGCAGGAAACAGCATGTCGGAAACTGCCCTCCAGAACGGGCCGCGTTTTAGCACATTCAGGCCCGGCAATGGGACAACGGGTGCGAAATACACAGCCTGATGGAGGATTGATTGGCGACGGCAACTCCCCTTCCAGCAGTTGAATGGTTTTGTTCTTTTCCAGATCCGGATCCGGGATCGGCACTGCCGACATTAACGCTTTGGTATAGGGATGCAGAGGATTGTGGTACACCTCGTCATAGGTACCCAGTTCCACAGCATGACCCAGATACATCACCAGAACACGGTCGGAGATATGTTTCACTACCGCCAAATCGTGGGCGATGAAAATCAGCGACAGCCCCATTTCGCGCTGTAATTGCTGCAGCAGGTTAACCACCTGAGCCTGAATGGAGACATCCAGCGCGGAAACCGGCTCATCACAAATAATCAGTTTCGGCTCAAGGATCAGCGCGCGTGCAATACCGATACGCTGACATTGTCCGCCTGAAAACTCGTGTGGATAGCGGTTGATCAGGTTGGGCAGAAGCCCCACTTTCATCATCATCGCCTTCACGCGGTCGCGGACTTCCTGACGCGACAGTTTGGGGTGATACGTCCGCAGAGGTTCGGCAATAATTTCCCCAATCGTCATACGCGGATTCAGCGAGGCCAGCGGGTCCTGGAAAATCATCTGAATATCGCTACGTACCGCGCGCCATTCTTCCGGTTTCATTCCCAGTAGATCTTTACCCAACCAGGCCACTCTGCCGTCAGTGGCTTTTACCAGCCCAATAATCGCCCTGGCGAAGGTTGATTTTCCGCAGCCAGATTCGCCCACGACGCCCAGCGTTTCCCCTTCATACAGTCGCAGCGTCACGCCATCGACCGCCTTCAGGGTTTTTGCGGGTTGCCAGAACCATTGCTTGCCGTCTTTGATGTCAAAATGCACTTTCAGATCGGCAATTTCGAGAAGCACTTTTCGTTGTTCAGTCACCGCGTTCATACCAGATCCTCCACCGCTTTGAAGCAGGCGCGCAGACGGCCAGGGCTAAATTCCTCAAGTGGAGGCGCACTGCTGCATATTTCCATCGCATGAGGGCAGCGAGGCTGGAATGGGCAGCCTTTTGGCAAACGCAGCAGGTTCGGCGGGTTGCCTGGAATCGTCAACATAGATTCCCCTTCCGCATCCAGACGCGGTACAGCGTTGAGCAAGCCAATGGAATACGGATGAACGGGTTGATAAAACACGTCACGCGCGTTTCCATATTCCATCGTACGGCCTGCGTACATCACCAGAACTTTGTCGCAAATACCTGCCACCACACCGAGGTCATGCGTGATCATGATAATAGCGGTGTTAAATTCACGTTTAAGTTCATTCAACAGCGTCATTATTTGCGCCTGCACGGTGACGTCAAGCGCCGTGGTAGGTTCATCGGCAATCAGTAATTTAGGACGGCAAAGCAACGCCATCGCGATCATAACGCGCTGGCGCATACCCCCAGAAAACTCATGCGGGAACATTTTCATGCGCTTACGCGCTTCCGGCATTTTTACCGCATCCAGCATTTTCACTGACTCTTCAAATGCTTCGGCTTTACCCATCCCTTTATGCAGCATCAGAACTTCCATTAACTGCTCCCCGACCCGCATGTACGGGTTCAGTGAGGTCATCGGGTCCTGAAAAATCATCGAAATTTGTTCAGCGCGCAACTTGTTAAGCTCACGCTCGGGTAAGTTCAGTATTTCGCGCCCATTAAACTTTGCAGAACCGCCAATGTGTCCATTTGCCGCCAGCAGCCCCATCAACGCAAACGCCGTCTGAGATTTGCCAGAACCTGACTCACCAACAATCCCTAACGTTTCCCCTGCGCGAAGCGAAAAGTTTAAATCGTTAACCGCAGTGACATCACCGTCTGGCGTACTGAATGTCACGCGAAGATCTGTCACGTTCAGCAGTGCGTTAGCCTGTTGCTGCGCGAGCGGCGCGGTTGAGGTTTCAATTACACTCATGGCTGCACTCCTTAACGGTCTTTCGGGTCGAGGGCATCACGCAGGCCATCGCCAATAAAGTTAAAACAGAATAACGTCACCACAAGGAAACCTGCCGGGAAGAGTAGCAGCCACGGTGAAACTTCCATTGAGTTGGCGCCATCGCTCAACAAGGCTCCCCAACTGCTCAACGGCTCCTGGGTACCTAACCCGAGGAAACTCAGAAAGGATTCGAACAGGATCATGCTCGGCACCAACAGTGAGGCATACACCACCACCACACCCAGCACGTTAGGGACGATATGACGAATCACGATACTGCCCGTGGAAACACCCCCCACCTGAGCCGCTTCAATAAACTCTTTACGTTTCAGGCTTAATGTCTGCCCCCGAACAATACGCGCCATATCCAGCCAGGAGACCATCCCGATCGCCACAAAAATCAGCAGGATATTTTGTCCAAAGAAGGTCACCAGCAAAATAACAAAGAACATGAACGGAAAGGAGTTGAGGATCTCAAGCAAACGCATCATGACTGAGTCAATTTTGCCGCCAAGATAGCCCGATAACGAACCATATAGCGTCCCCACGATCACCGCCACCAGCGCAGCCGCGATCCCAACCATCAGCGAAATTCGCCCACCAATCGCCACGCGCACCAGCAGATCGCGTCCGGAAGAGTCGGTGCCGAAATAGTGCCCCGATTCCCTATCTGGCGCACTCGACATCATGCCCCAGTCGGTATCGAAATAGGTAAACTGCGACAGCATCGGCGCCAGCGCGACAAACAGCGCGATGATCACCAGAACCACGAGACTGGCCACCGCCGCACGGTTGTGCATAAAACGACGACGGGCGTCCTGCCAAAGACTGCGGCCCTCGACCTCCAGCTTTTCACTGAAATTTTCCAGCGTCTCGCTGTTTTTCTTACTTAACATCATAGCGAGCTCCAGTATCAGTAACGAATCTTCGGATCGATGACGGCGTATAGCACATCGACGATGGCGTTAAACACAATGGTCAGCGCCCCCACCAGAATGGTGAGACTCAGCACCAGTGAATAGTCACGGTTCAATGCCCCGTTAACGAACAACTGGCCGATCCCCGGCAAACCATAGATTGTCTCAATGACCATCGAGCCCGTGATAATGCCGACAAATGCCGGGCCCATATAAGACAGAACAGGCAACAACGCGGGTTTTAACGCGTGACGGAAAATAATCCGTCGCATCGGCAACCCTTTCGCCCGGGCGGTACGAATAAAGTTGGAGTGCAGCACTTCAATCATCGAGCCGCGAGTAATACGGGCGATACTGGCGATATAGGCAAGTGACAGCGCCACCATAGGCAAAATCATAAATTTCAGCGCCCCGCCGTTCCAGCCTCCGCCGGGCAGCCATTTGAGCGTGATAGCAAATATCATGACCAATAAGGGTGCCACGACGAAGCTGGGGATAACCACCCCGGTCATGGCTACCCCCATCACCGTGTAATCCCAGCGCGTGTTCTGGTTAAGCGCGGCAATGACCCCTGCGCTTACACCGAGAATCACCGCAAGGAGAAAGGCGGCGGCCCCCAGTTTTGCGGATACCGGGAAGCTTGAAGCGACCAGGTCGTTGACCGTGTAATCTTTGTATTTGAAAGAAGGCCCAAAATCACCGTGCGCCAACTGCTTCAGATAGCTGAAGTATTGCGTACTGATGGGGTCATTCAGATGATATTTCGCTTCAATATTCGCCAGTACCTCTGGCGGCAGCGCGCGTTCACCGGTGAAAGGACTTCCCGGCGCAAGGCGCATCATAAAGAATGAAATCGTGATAAGAATGAAGAGTGTTGGAATCGCTTCCAGACAGCGACGTAAAATAAATTTCAACATTGCCCGTACCTTCTGGCGTGTGCCTTTACACCTCTGTGTCAAACGAACTCAGGTGAGGTGTTTATAGTGCGATGAAAAAAAGACACTGTGGGGCAAAAATCGCTTGCCCCACGTCTTGCCATTAATGCTTGATAATATACAAGTTTTTAACGTAGATATTATCCATCGGGTCTTTACCGGTGTAACCGCCTACCCAGGGTTTCACCAGGCGCGCGTTAACGTAATAATATACCGGTACAATTGCAGAGTCTTTATCAAGTTGCTGCTCTGCTTTCGTGTACAGCTCGGTACGCTGCGCTTCGTCAGTGACTTTCAGCGTGTCGCCAATCAGTTTGTCGAACGCAGGGCTCTTATAGTGAGCCGTGTTGTTTGAACTGTCTGACAGCATGGTATTCAGGAAGGATGTCGGTTCATTATAATCCGCACACCAGCCGGCACGTGCCACATCAAAGGTGCCCTGATGACGCGTGTCGAGGAACGTTTTCCATTCCTGGTTTTCCAGCTTCACGTTAGCGCCCAGATTTTTCTTCCAGATGGAAGCCACTGCGATCGCCAGCTTTTTATGCAGGTCGGAGGTGTTGTAAAGCAGGTCAAACGTCAACGGCTTGTCTGCGGTGAAGCCCGCTTCGGCCAGCAGTTTTTTCGCTTCTTCGTTACGTTTTTCTTGTGACCACTTAAACCACTCCGGCTCAACCAGTTTCGCGCCATCGGTGTACGGAGGGGTGTAGCTATAGGCTGGCAGATCGCCCTGATTTTTCACTTTGTTGACAATGATATCGCGATCCAGCGCCATTTTCAGCGCGGTACGAACGCGAACATCATTAAACGGTGCTTTCTGGTTATTGATTTCGTAGTAGTAAGTACACAGATAAGGATCGACGCGGACTTCATCCGGGATCTCTTTTTTCAGCTTCTGGAATAATTCAATCGGCATGTTGTTATAGGTCATGTCGATTTCGCCGCTGCGATAGCGGTTAACATCAGTAACTTCGGAAGAGATCGGCAGATAAGTGACCTGATTAATGACGGTCTTGTCGTTATCCCAATAGTTGGTATTGCGCTCAAGCTCAATACGCTCGTTCACCACCCAGTTTTTCAGTTTGTACGCACCATTGGTGACAATATTGGCGGGCTGAGTCCACTTCTCACCGAATTTTTCGACGGCAGCTTTAGGTACTGGAGAAACGGACGGGTGAACCAGCAGTTTATAGAAATAGGGAACCGGCTCGCTCAGGGTGACTTCGAATGTATTATCATCAATCGCTTTTACGCCGAGATCGGTTGATGGCTTTTTACCTGAGATAATGTCGTCGATATTGGCGATATGGCCATACTGGAGATAACTGGCATAAGGTGACGCGGTATTCGGGTTAGCGAGACGCTGCCAGCTATAAACAAAGTCATGTGCAGTAACCGGCGTGCCGTCTGACCATTTTGCATTTTTACGCAGATGGAACGTCCAGACTTTAAAATCTTTGTTTTCCCATTTTTCCGCAACACCTGCTGACGGATGTCCTTCGACATCGCTTACCAATAAACCTTCAAACAGATCGCGGCTAATGTTTGACTCCGGCACACCTTCAATTTTGTGCGGGTCGAGAGACTGAACTTCGGAACCATTATTACGCACCAGAGTTTGCTTATCGGAGAGTTGAACGCCGGCCGGTACGTCCGCAGCCATTGCAACGTTTCCGGCGACTAGCGCAGTTAAAATCCCCGCAGCTACTAAACTTTTTTTTGTGATGTTAGACATTGTGTTTGTACTCCACTCATTATAATTACTGGCTTTTTAACCAGCCTGTTTAATCCCGTTTGGGTTTCTGTACAGCACCGGAGATTTTGCTGCTGTCAGTTCGTTTACTACGTTGCTATCACCGACTTTATTTATTTTGACGATTCGAATGATCGCCTTACGTCGATTCCGTCTACGCCTCCCCTGTCAGAGACGCGCTTTTATTCTGTAAATCATTTTATTGACAATAGTTCTCAACAACGTGAGATCTTCTGAAAATATCTGGCCGGAAAGTACCAAATGCGTTTCTTAACCGCCAATACAATTTACAGATTTGTTAACCAATTCTCTTTTGTAGAAAAAATACGCCAAGCTGAAGACATCATTTGAGAGAATAACTTCCATAAAAAATCACTCTCATCAATAGGTTATTGTAAACACACCACCTTCGACCACCCCAGGCATCGGGCAGATGTTAAGATACACATAAATTTAACAATTGGTCATTCTTTAGCACATTCATCTGATGTGGCGCTGAAATAACTAATAACATTTCAATAATCCTTCATCAAGCCCCTTAGTATGATGTTAATAAAATAACAGCGAGACGCGAGACGTTAAGACATAAATATTGAATAAAATCCTGCTAAATCAACAGGGAACCAAATTAAAAAGACCGTTGTGTTGATTCCTTTTTCGCATTAATTTTTAACGTGAGTGAGCGCTTTTACTGATGACGAAACAAAACGGAGCCAATATTGACTCCGTCTATATGAAAGGAGGGTTAGCTGAGGAGGCCAGGGAAAATGGCTTTAAGCCCTGTCACGATGAACTCAATGCCCAACGCCATCAGCAACAGGCCCATGATACGGGTAATGACGTTAATGCCGGTTTGCCCAAGCAACCGCACCAGCCACGGCGCCATACGGAATAAGCCCCAGCAACACAGCGCAAAAACGGCGATAGCAATGAAAAAACCCACCAGGTGCATAATGCTGTTATATCGCGTACCCCAGACTATCGTCGAACTGATAGCACCCGGCCCTGCCATTAAGGGTAACGCCAGCGGCACAACACCGATGTTTTCGCGTATTGCGGTTTCTGATTTTTCCTGTGTGTTCTGCTTATCTTCGCCCAGTTTCCCGCTGATCATCGACATTGCAATCGTGACAACCAGAATCCCACCCGCGATCCTGAACGAATCAATCGAAATCCCGAAGAGTTGCAAAATGCCGTCACCCAGAAAGAGTGACGTCCACAAAATAATGGCGACCGACAAGTTGGCGGTCAGGTTTGTCTTGTTGCGCGCCGCCGCCGTTTGGTAGCTGGTCATACTGATAAAGACAGGAATAATCCCGACCGGGTTAACCAGCGCAAATAACCCGATGAAAAATTTAAAGTAAACAGGAAAGTCAAATAACGTTTGGATCACGGTTAGCTCCGAAGCGTTAGCCGTATGAAGTTAGTCGTCAATAATGGTAAAAACCGCGCTGAAGATACGCCTTTTAGCAGCATACTTCACCTCAAATCTGCGTTATCCCTCTATATTCTCCACTGTTATTAATATGTATGGATTATGCTAATGTAACCTTCATTCACCACAACAATTCACCAACAGGTAATGCGAACTGCTAAAAGGGCATGCTGAAAGGTGTCAGCTTTGCATAAATTTGACACAGATCACGTAATAACTACTCAGAAGTGAGTAATCTGGCTTCCGCCACCTGGAAGTAATGCGCTAGAATCAGTTAACGCTAACGCATAAGCTCTTTTAGTAAATCAGAGCAAAATGGACGTTAAGTAACCGTTTGATTTTCAGACTTTTATACAAACTTTCGTCGATCTGTCTATACTCTCGTATCGAGCAGATGATTTACTAAAAAAGTTTAACATTATCAGGAGAGCATTTATGGCTGTTACTAATGTCGCTGAACTTAACGCACTCGTAGAGCGCGTAAAAAAAGCCCAGCGTGAATATGCCAGTTTCACTCAAGAACAGGTTGACAAAATCTTCCGCGCCGCCGCTCTGGCCGCTGCAGATGCTCGAATCCCCCTCGCTAAAATGGCCGTTGCCGAATCCGGCATGGGTATCATCGAAGATAAAGTGATTAAAAACCACTTCGCTTCTGAATACATCTATAACGCCTACAAAGATGAAAAGACCTGTGGTGTGCTGGATGAAGACCACACCTTCGGGACTATCACCATTGCTGAACCGATTGGTATCATCTGTGGTATCGTTCCGACCACTAACCCGACGTCTACCGCGATCTTCAAATCTCTGATCAGCCTGAAGACCCGTAACGCCATCATCTTCTCTCCGCACCCGCGTGCTAAAGATGCAACGAACAAAGCTGCCGACATCGTTCTGCAGGCTGCTATCGCTGCCGGGGCACCGAAAGATCTGATCGGCTGGATCGATCAACCTTCCGTAGAACTGTCAAACGCGTTGATGCACCACCCGGACATCAACCTGATCCTTGCTACCGGTGGCCCGGGCATGGTTAAGGCTGCGTACAGCTCTGGTAAACCGGCTATCGGTGTAGGTGCAGGCAACACTCCAGTTGTTATTGACGAAACGGCGGACATCAAACGTGCGGTAGCTTCCGTGCTGATGTCTAAAACCTTCGATAACGGCGTAATTTGTGCTTCTGAACAGTCTGTTGTTGTTGTTGATTCCGTATACGATGCCGTTCGTGAACGTTTCGCCAGCCACGGCGGCTACATGCTGCAGGGCAAAGAGCTTAAAGCCGTTCAGGACATCATCCTGAAAAATGGCGCGCTGAACGCAGCGATTGTGGGTCAGCCGGCGTACAAAATCGCTGAACTGGCTGGCTTCACCGTACCAGAAACCACCAAGATTCTGATCGGCGAAGTGAAAGTGGTTGACGAAAGCGAGCCGTTTGCTCACGAGAAACTGTCACCTACGCTTGCGATGTACCGCGCTAAAGATTTTGAAGACGCCGTGCTTAAGGCAGAGAAACTGGTCGCCATGGGCGGTATCGGTCACACCTCTTGCCTGTACACCGACCAGGATAACCAGCAGGATCGCGTCAACCACTTCGGTCAGATGATGAAAACTGCACGTATCCTGATCAACACCCCGGCTTCTCAGGGTGGTATCGGTGACCTGTACAACTTCAAACTCGCACCTTCCCTGACTCTGGGTTGTGGTTCCTGGGGTGGTAACTCCATCTCTGAAAACGTTGGTCCGAAGCACCTGATCAACAAGAAAACCGTTGCTAAGCGAGCTGAAAACATGTTGTGGCACAAACTTCCGAAATCTATCTACTTCCGTCGTGGCTCACTGCCAATCGCACTGGATGAAGTGATTACCGATGGTCACAAACGCGCGCTGATCGTAACTGACCGCTTCCTGTTCAACAACGGTTACGCTGACCAGATCACCTCTGTTCTGAAAGCCGCTGGCGTTGAAACTGAAGTGTTCTTTGAAGTTGAAGCTGACCCGACGCTGAGCGTAGTTCGTAAAGGCGCAGAGCTGGCTAACTCCTTCAAACCAGACGTGATCATCGCGCTGGGTGGCGGTTCCCCGATGGACGCCGCGAAAATCATGTGGGTCATGTACGAACATCCGGAAACTCACTTCGAAGAACTGGCGCTGCGCTTTATGGATATCCGTAAACGTATCTACAAGTTCCCGAAAATGGGCGTGAAAGCGAAGATGGTTGCGGTCACCACCACGTCCGGTACCGGTTCTGAAGTTACCCCGTTTGCGGTTGTAACCGACGACGCTACTGGTCAGAAATATCCGCTGGCTGACTATGCACTGACGCCGGACATGGCGATTGTTGACGCCAACCTGGTTATGGAGATGCCTAAGTCTCTGTGTGCCTTCGGTGGTCTGGATGCGGTAACTCACGCACTGGAAGCTTACGTTTCTGTACTGGCATCTGAGTTCTCTGACGGTCAGGCTCTGCAAGCGCTGAAACTGCTGAAAGATAACCTGCCAGCGTCCTACAATGAAGGGTCTAAAAACCCGGTAGCACGTGAGCGTGTACACAGTGCAGCGACTATCGCCGGTATCGCGTTTGCTAACGCCTTCCTGGGTGTATGTCACTCCATGGCGCATAAACTGGGTTCTCAGTTCCACATTCCTCACGGTCTGGCGAACGCCCTGCTGATCTGTAACGTTATTCGTTACAACGCAAACGACAACCCGACCAAACAGACGGCATTCAGCCAGTACGACCGTCCGCAGGCACGTCGTCGTTATGCTGAAATCGCCGATCACCTGGGTCTGAGTGCTCCGGGCGACCGTACCGCAGCGAAAATTGAAAAACTGCTGGCATGGCTGGAAAGCCTGAAAGCTGAACTGGGTATTCCTAAGTCCATCCGCGAAGCGGGCGTACAAGAAGCTGACTTCCTGGCAAACGTGGACAAACTGTCTGAAGATGCGTTCGATGACCAGTGTACTGGCGCTAACCCGCGTTACCCGCTGATCTCTGAACTGAAACAGATTCTGATGGATACCTTCTACGGTCGTGAATTCAGCGAAGGTGAGACGGCAGCGAAGAAAGACGTTGCTGCCGCACCAAAAGCTGACAAAAAAGCGAAAAAATCAGCTTAATTTACTCACGTAAATATCAGCAAATACATTAAACGGTCCCTCTGGGGCCGTTTTTTTATTTCGTTTTTTTAATGTTAGCCCGATGCACAATGGGTATGAAGGCAGATACCCTCATATACGAGCATTGCGCGGGATCTTACAGGGGAACGTCAGGGAACAACGAGAGAAGAGGTTTCAGGGCAGAAGCGGTTTGTGATAGCCAACAACCTACCCTGTTTGTTTCATCGCGTAGGAGGAGCCTGTATTAGTCGTATCGATGCTTTTCCTGAATAGACGTCAAAGACCCTACCTCAAGCGCTTCTTTGTAATGCTTACGACACACGGAAACGTAGCGTTCATTGCCGCCGATAACAACCTGTTCACCTTCATTATAAGGTCTGCCAGCCTGATCAAGGCGTAAAACCATGCTCGCTTTACGGCCACAAAAACAGATGGTTTTTAATTCCACCAGTTTGTCCGACCAGGCAAGCAGGTATTGGCTACCGCCGAACAGCTCACCACGAAAATCAGTACGTAATCCATAACACAGAACCGGAATATCAAGTTGGTCAACGACCTCTGATAATTCGTAGACCTGCTGGCGGGTCAGAAACTGACACTCATCAACCAGTACGCAGTGTATTGGCTGTTGTGCGTTATCCGCACGAATCTCTTCAAACAATGATGAATTCTGGTTAAACAACTTAGCGGGTGAGGACAGCCCAATACGTGAGCTGACTTTTCCGGCACCATAGCGGTCATCAATTTCCGCCGTATACACGACGGTGCGCATCCCTCGTTCCTGATAATTGTATGAAGATTGCAGCAATGCAGTCGACTTACCCGCATTCATTGCCGAATAGTAGAAATATAGCTGTGCCATTAGCCGCAGGCCCTCACCTGAGAGAAATAAAAATCCGGGGGATTCTATCATAATTTTCGCGCCTGTCGGCTTCAGGAATTGTATACACGCCTGACGTCACAGTCTTGTTCGGATGACTGCCCACATTCATTACAGGCACGCACAGATATTGTTCTCAAGCAACGTTCCGTGTTTCTGACATGTTGTTTGTGAATAAATTGAAGTATATATAAGCGCTAACAAACACCACCCGATGATATACCCGCCATACTTAAGGTTGCCTGTTTGTCAGCAATACCTCACAGCCGGGTTCCCTTCTCGCTGCTCAACTTGACGATGCCAGTATCTCCAGGGATGAATGAGTAACAAGACGCCGCGCATCCGGGCCAACCTCTGATTGTTAAGATTCATTCTGCCGAATTTGACGCACATCGCTGACTTCCTGTACCCCGAATTATTTAGGTTGTACGCCATCTTCGCAATTTGTGCTTTAGACATTCATCAACTTTACTTAACATCCGCTTCATTATCTAAACCCTGTACTTATTGTTACTGTTCCTCATATCTACCCCAAAGTAATAGGTGAATTCGGTAAGCAAAACTAATACAAAAGGTTGAAATTACTGCAATGCGATACTATTCCAACACGATAAAATGTGACTCTAATCGCTGAAGTTTAGCACCCTGCCCGGAGTAACATCGCAACCAATAAGCTCTTTTTTGTGCGTCCCTTCAAGAAAAATTTAAGTTCGGATATTTAAAGACTGTCGTAAATAAAGAGCAATTTTGAATTCCTTACATTACTGGCTATTGCACATCTGAATTTATCGCTCTATTATTAGCTCAACAAACCACCCCAATATAAGTTTGAGATTACAAAAATGAGCGAAGCACTTAAAATTCTGAACAACATCCGTACTCTTCGTGCGCAGGCAAGAGAATGTACCCTTGAGACGCTTGAAGAAATGCTGGAGAAATTAGAAGTTGTTGTTAACGAGCGCCGTGAAGAAGAAAGCGCTGCCGCTGCTGAAGTTGAAGAGCGTACCCGTAAACTGCAACAGTATCGTGAAATGCTGATCGCTGACGGTATTGACCCGAACGAACTGCTGAATAGCATGGCTGCTGTTAAAACTGGCACCAAAGCTAAGCGTGCTGCTCGTCCTGCTAAATATAGCTATGTTGACGAGAACGGTGAAACTAAAACCTGGACTGGCCAGGGTCGTACACCGGCAGTGATCAAAAAAGCAATGGAAGAACAAGGTAAACAACTGGACGATTTCCTGATTCAGGAATAATTCATCACCTGTTTGCTTAAAATCCCGCCAATGGCGGGATTTTTTTTAGGGGTACTTTACCCGTCGTCATCTTACTGGCGAAAAAAAACGGCGCTGAGTGTTCAGCGCCGTTTTGTCGGGATTTATACCGTCTGGCTTACTTCTTAATACCCATTTCTTCTTCAAGCCATGCTTTAAATTCAGCACCAAGGGTATTATGGCGAATGCCATATTCAACGAACGCCTGCATGTAACCTAATTTATTACCGCAGTCATGGCTTTTGCCTTTCAAATGGTAAGCTTCAACCGTCTCTTTTTCGATCAGCATATCAATCGCGTCGGTCAGTTGAATTTCATCCCCGGCACCTGGAGGCGTTTTCGCCAGCAGTGGCCAAATATCAGCGCTCAGGACATAACGTCCCACAACCGCCAGATTGGACGGCGCAACGTCCGCTTTCGGTTTTTCAACGACACCGACCATTGGCACGCTCTCGCCCGGCGCTAACTCTACGCCCTTGCAATCGACCACGCCGTACGCGGTAACGTCAGCAACGGGCTCTACCATGATCTGGCTGCTACCGGTTTCGTCATAGCGACGAATCATTTCAGCCAGGTTATCCTGGGACAAATCAGATTCAAACTCATCGAGAATCACGTCCGGCAGAATGACCGCGACAGGTTCATCGCCAACGACCGGATGCGCGCACAATACGGCATGACCCAAACCTTTCGCCAGCCCCTGACGGACCTGCATAATGGTTACATGCGGCGGGCAAATAGATTGCACTTCTTCCAGCAACTGACGCTTAACGCGTTTTTCCAGCATCGCTTCCAGCTCAAAACTGGTATCGAAATGGTTTTCAATTGAATTTTTGGAAGAATGGGTTACCAGCACAATTTCAGTGATGCCAGCGGCAATACATTCGTTTACGACATACTGAATTAATGGCTTATCAACCAGCGGCAACATCTCTTTCGGGATGGCTTTCGTCGCCGGCAACATCCTGGTTCCTAAACCCGCAACCGGGATAACGGCTTTTCTGACTTTCGTATTAAGGGCAGCCATTTAAATTCTCCTGGACTGTTCATGTATTGAACGTGTTCATCAATCTGTATCGCATCCGAGTATATCAGTCGTGGAACAAACCCCAACTCCGAAAAGGACGCGCGTTCGTATAATTAAGATAAATTCGCAAAAATCTGGCGCTGATAGTAGCACCCGAAGAGTAAAGCAGGTATGTCAATTTCAGTCCGCCTTCTCGTTTGCTCATTCCGCAGACAACATAAGGCGAAGCCGTCCTCCGGCCCCCCAAATTTGACACTGCCAGGATTCACAGCGCTGGCTTAATTGGTTTAGATAAGTATTACCTAACGTCCCTAGCGGAACGCCATTACTGATCTGTATCTGATGCGTTGGTGTATTTAACGTTGCGTTCAGCCCTGCAGAAACCAGTGTCAGATTTTTAAGCCCACAATGGTAATAACCGACTAATAGCGGAAACTGTCCCGGTAAATTGGCTTGCCGCAGCAGATGATTAACTTGTTTCAGCAGTGTACCTAATTCGGGTAAGCGATGATCCTGATGCGCCAGCTGTTCTTGTAACAGACCATTAAATAACGCCCGCAGCAGTAATGCCGCCAAAACGCCATTATCGCCCGCACGAGTAACATCAAGACAATAAAAGGCAAGGTCACTGTCAGATAACGGCGCAATATCGAGCACCAGGCCGGGTTGGTCGGCAGCAACGAGTTGGCGATAATTTACCCGACAATGAGAAATAACCTGCTGAACCGGCGGCTGTAGTTCCTGCAGTAATTTTGCCGCTGCCGGTGGATTATCGACCAGCGCATCCCAGTCGCGAAACAGCCGCTCCTCTTCTTCAACCCTGGAATTAAACATATTGGGATAAAGGCAGGCGAAAACGGCTTGCTTGAGACGGTTAAGATCTTTCACTGGCTTAAGCAACACGTCCTCAACACCCAGACGCAGTGCTTTAGCAATGTCAGCCATATTTTCGGTCGCGGAAATAACCAGAATCGGCGTCTGGTCGCCACGGTTACGCATATGCTCAACCAGTTTGAGCCCATTCATTCTCGGCATGGCGATGTCGCAAATCATCAGGTCGGGGGTGAACGTACTGAGTAACTCAAGTGCATCCAGACCGTCTGCGGCTACCGCTGTCGTCGCTCCCAATGAGGAAAACCAGGAATCGAGAAGCGAGCGAAAAACAGGCTCGTCTTCAACAATAAGAATCTGTTTTCCGACCAATGGCTGCGTCATGTTCTCTCCCCTGACTGGCTTTAATCAATAGTGGCATGCTATTGCCACTCGTGCCTGTCAGATTTTGCTTAAGTGTTCGTAAAAGGTGTGTCAAACGTCGGTACGCACCAAGGGTAAAAGCTCATCCATCTTTTTCTCGACCGCCAACTGCCCTGCCGCAATGGCGGCATTGGCACGGTGGAAGTCCAGTGTGGAGATCTGCGGACAAAACGGCTGGATCAGAATATCCGGCGGGTCGCCCGCCATTCGGTTGCGCTTTAGTCTGTTTTCCAGCACCTGAATAGAGGTTGTCATGATCTCCATAGCCGTTGGCGCGCTTTCGACGCGTCGGGAAGTCATGTTGCTCAGACGCTCTTTCAAACGTGCATGCCAGGAAAGCGTATCCTCACTGTCATCAGCGTCATTGCTGACATTAAAAGAGAGAAGGTCTTGCTGCATGAGGTGCGCATCGTGCTGAAGGTCGACGGCAATAACAATGTCGGCCCCCATCGCGCGAGTCAGAGAGACAGGAACGGGGTTAACCACAGCGCCATCGACCAGCCAGTAACCATTATGGGCCACCGGAGCCATCAGGCCAGGCATACTGCAGGAGGCGCGCACAGCCAGGTGCAAATCGCCCTCGGTAAACCACAACTCCCGCCCGGTGCTGAGATTGGTTGCGACGGTGCCAAAACGGCGAGTACAGTGCTCAAAATCGTCGGCGGGCATGATCTCGCGGTATTGATTGAATACGCGTTCACCCCGCAAAAGTCCGCCTCTGCGCCAGGAGAGGTCCATCAGGCGTAGCACATCCCAGTAGCTGAATGAGCAAACCCACTGCTCAAGCGCGGTCAATTTATTACAGGCATAAGCGGCGCCAACAAGCGACCCAATGGAGCATCCCGCCACAATATCGATATCAATGCCCATGTGCTTTAGCGCCTTGATAACACCGATATGGGACCACCCTCGTGCTGCGCCGGAACCTAGCGCCAACCCTATTTTAATTTTTCTCATTGTCACGAAAGACTTCCCATGGCTTCAAGACGTGGCAACATCGCCACGGCTCAGTTAACATAGTGCTACCCAGGCGTTTGTACGCCGTTTTTTTATTCCAGGGAGATGATTGTGTCTCAGCTTTGTCCCTGCGGCAGCGATGTCGAGTATAGCCTATGTTGCCGCCCTGTTGTGTCTGGCGAGCAAGTTGCACTCGATCCGTCACAACTCATGCGTTCTCGCTACTGCGCTTTTGTGATGAAAGACGCAGATTATTTAATCAGAACCTGGCATCCCTCATGTGGCGCGGCAGCGTTTCGCGACGATATCAGCGCCGGATTTGCCCACACAGAGTGGCTGGGTCTGACCGTTTTTGAACACAGTTACTCTGAAACGGACAATACAGGCTATGTAAGCTTTGTCGCCCGCTTTTCCGAGCAAGGAAAAACAGGCGCCATCATTGAGCGCTCACGTTTCTTAAAAGAAAACGGCCAATGGTATTATATTGATGGTACGCGTCCTCAGTTTGGTCGAAATGATCCCTGCCCTTGCGGGTCAGGTAAAAAATTCAAAAAGTGCTGTGGTTAAACACATCCGACAGCAACGAAACAGCAAACACTCTCAACAGGATTTTCCCGGCAATGCATTCACTACAACGAAAAGTTTTGCGTACTATCTGCCCCGATCAGAAGGGCCTTATCGCGCGTATCACCAACATTTGTTACAAGCACGAATTAAACATTGTGCAAAACAATGAGTTTGTTGATCACCGTACCGGTCGCTTTTTCATGCGCACTGAACTGGAAGGCATTTTTAATGACTCCACGCTGCTCGCCGATTTGGACGGCGCCTTGCCGGAAGGTTCCGTTCGCGAACTGAATCTGGCCGGACGTCGCCGCGTTGTTATTCTGGTCACTAAGGAAGCACATTGTCTGGGCGATCTGTTAATGAAAGCCAACTATGGTGGGCTGGATGTTGAGATCGCCGCCGTCATTGGCAACCACGAAACATTGCGCTCACTGGTTGAACGTTTTGAGATCCCGTTTGAGCTGGTGAGCCATGAGGGATTAACTCGCGAAGAGCACGATCAGAAGATGGCGGATGCCATTGACGCGCATCAACCTGACTATGTGGTGCTGGCGAAGTATATGCGCGTTTTGACGCCTGAGTTTGTTTCACGTTTCCCGAATAAGATCATCAACATTCATCATTCGTTCCTGCCTGCCTTTATTGGCGCGCGTCCTTATCACCAGGCCTATGAGCGTGGCGTCAAAATCATCGGTGCAACCGCGCATTATGTGAATGACAACCTGGACGAAGGTCCCATCATCATGCAGGACGTAATTCATGTGGATCACACCTACACGGCGGAAGATATGATGCGCGCTGGCCGCGACGTTGAGAAGAACGTATTGAGCCGCGCGCTGTATCAGGTGCTGGCTCAGCGCGTGTTTGTTTACGGCAACCGGACGATTATTCTTTAATCGATAGATAAATTAATTGGTTACCTTTACGTCTTAACGCGTAAAAATCAGACGATTGGTTTATTTTTATCAACGGAATGCTTTACAGTGGCGCGTCATTTGATATGATGCGCCCCGCTTCCCACAAGGAAGCAGGCCAGTAACCAGTATTACCCCGTGGTGGGGTTCCCGAGCGGCCAAAGGGAGCAGACTGTAAATCTGCCGTCATCGACTTCGAAGGTTCGAATCCTTCCCCCACCACCATCTCAACGCTCAAGTATCATACCCCTGGCGGGGTTCCCGAGCGGCCAAAGGGAGCAGACTGTAAATCTGCCGTCATCGACTTCGAAGGTTCGAATCCTTCCCCCGCCACCATCTTTCAGACAAAATCCAGACATCCATACTTACGCGATATTTCATATTCCCACTGGGGAAGGATGAGAAGCTTCGACTAAGGTTCGATTCGAGCGCAGCGAGAAAGCGTTGCCGCAGGCAACGACCCGAAGGGCGTAGCGCTGAGTAATCCTTCCCCCGCAACCATCACTTCCATATCGAACCCAGGCAGGCAACATCGCCTTTGCCCGGTGGCACTTCGTTTACCGGGCCTACAAGATCTCCATCATGTAGGTCGGATAAGCGTAGCGCCATCCGACAATTCAGGTAGCACCACCCCATAAAAAAACCCCGCCGAAGCAGGGTTTAGCCTTACACCATTCACCGATTAGCGGCGTGCGCGCACGACCTGATACTTGCGCGTCAGATACTCAACTGGCGCACTCCAGATGTGTACCAAACGTGAGAACGGGAACAGCAGGAACAGCGTCATCCCCAGCACCAGGTGCAGACGGAAAATAAACGCCACGCCCTCCAGATGCGCGGACGCCCCGCCGTGGAAGGTCACTACAGACTGCGCCCAGCCGACCAGTTTCATCATCTCGCTCCCGTCCATATGCTGAGCAGAGAACGGAATGGTCAACAGGCCCAATGCACACTGAATCACCAGCAGAGAAAGGATCAGGATATCGGCACCGGTGGTGGTCGCACGCACGCGTGGGCTGAACAGACGGCGCTTGAGCAACAGCACGCCGCCGACGAGGCACATCAGGCCCGCCGCACCGCCGCCAATCATCGCCATCTTCTGTTTCACTTCAATGGGCAGCCAGGCTTCATACATCCAGTGCGGCGTCAGCATGCCGAGGAAGTGACCGGCAAAAATGCCCAGGATCCCGAAGTGGAACAGGTTGGAGGCCATGTTCATGCCTTTGCGATCCAGCATCTGGCTGGACGCTGCACGCCAGGTGTACTGACCGTAGTCATACCGCAACCAACTGCCAACCAGGAACACCGACCCTGCAATGTACGGATAGATGTCAAAGAAGAACATATTAAGGAAGTGCATTAGTGCTGTCCTCCAGTGGTGATATTCAGATATTGCGGCGCAACGGCACCGGCAAAACGACGCTGGTGAGCGGAGATTTCAGATTCGCCGCAGCCCTTATCGGCAAAGAATTTCACCTGTTCTTCTTCCCAGACCGCATCCAGCGCCTGCGGTGTATCGTCGCGAACTTCATCAGCAATTTTTTCAGCCACTTTGTCGCTGTCGATAGCCGTATTTGCCAGTTTCAGCAGCAGATCGAACAGCACCGCATAACGGCTTTCACGCTGTTGCAGGCGTGCGCCCAGTAGCGCCAGAATCGGCGCGATATCCTGCAACCCGCCCAGCGCTTCGTGTTTCGGCAGCTGTGCCAGATACTCCAGATACAGCGGCAGATGGTCCGGCAACTCGCGACTGTCGAGTACCAGGCCGTGCTGCTCGTACTGATTCAGCAGATCAACCATCGCCTGGCCACGATCGCGAGATTCCCCATGCACATGTTCAAACAGCAACAGAGACGTGGCACGACCACGGTCGAACAGCTCACTGTAGTTTGCCTGGACATCCAGGATGTCCTGTGCGGTGACGTCTCGCAGGAAGACGCCGAGGGCCTGGGCATCTTCTTTATCCAGGTTTTCAGATGACGCGAGTGCATCGAAAAGTTCCTGCTGATGCTGCCAGAGGGCAGCATCCGGGTACTCGAGCAGACGCGAAACAATGACGAGTTCAATCATGAGTGCGGCTCCGTTTTGCGGGTCACATCGACAGCATCGATGCGGCGGCTGTTGAACAAGTTGAGTTTGGTGTCGGAACCGTGGCAACCGTCACCGAAGGTAAAGCCACAACCGCTTTTCTCCGGGAACGCATCACGCGCCAGCTCACGATGGCTGCTCGGCACTACAAAACGATCTTCGTAGTTGGCAATCGCCAGGTAACGGTACATCTCCTGGGCTTGCGCTTCGCTTAAGCCCACCTCTTCCAGCGCACGGGTATCCACTTTGCCGTCAACGGTTTCCGCACGTTTATAGTGACGCATCGCCAGCATCCGTTTCAGCGCCAACAGCACCGGCTGGGTATCGCCTGCGGTCAGCAGATTCGCCAGGTACTGAACCGGAATACGCAGACTGTCCACGTCCGGCAGAATACCGTTACTGCCCAGTTCCCCGGCATCCGCCGCAGACTGAATCGGTGACAGCGGCGGCACGTACCAGACCATCGGCAGCGTGCGGTATTCCGGATGCAGCGGCAGCGCCAGCTTCCAGTCCATCGCCATTTTGTAGACCGGTGACTGCTGCGCCGCGTCAATTACGCTCAGCGGAATACCGTCTTTCAGCGCCTGTTCAATGACCGCCGGATCGTTCGGGTCGAGGAACACATCCAGTTGACGCTGATACAGATCTTTTTCGTTCTCGGTGCTGGCGGCGCTTTCGATGGCATCGGCGTCATACAGCAGTACGCCGAGGTAGCGGATACGGCCGACGCAGGTTTCCGAGCACACGGTCGGCTGACCGGCCTCGATACGCGGATAGCAGAAAATGCACTTCTCGGACTTACCGCTCTTCCAGTTGAAGTAGATCTTCTTGTACGGGCAACCGGTGATGCACATACGCCAGCCGCGGCATTTGTCCTGATCGATCAACACAATGCCATCTTCTTCACGCTTATAAATAGCGCCGCTCGGACAGGTCGCCACACACGCCGGGTTAAGGCAGTGCTCACACAGACGCGGCAGGTACATCATGAAGGTGTTTTCGAACTGGCCGTACATCGCCTTCTGCATGTTTTCGAAGTTCTGGTCTTTGGCGCGTTTTTCAAACTCGCCCCCCAGAATCTCTTCCCAGTTAGGCCCACTGGTGATTTTGTCCATCCGCTTACCGGTAATCAGTGAGCGTGGACGCGCGATCGGCTGGTGTTTGCTTTCCGGCGCGGTATGCAGGTTCTGATAGTCGTAGTCAAACGGCTCGTAGTAATCATCGATGCCCGGCAGATGCGGGTTCGCAAAGATTTTACCGAGCAACATCGCACGGTTACCCATGCGCGGCTGCAACTTGCCGTTGATTTTACGGATCCAGCCGCCCTTCCATTTGTCCTGGTTTTCCCAGTCATTCGGGAAGCCGACACCGGGTTTGCTTTCCACGTTGTTAAACCAGGCGTACTCCATGCCCTCACGGCTGGTCCAGACGTTTTTACAGGTGACTGAACAGGTGTGGCAGCCGATGCACTTATCGAGATTCAGCACCATGCCGACTTGTGAACGAATTTTCATTTTACGCTCTCCTGTACCTGGTCATTGCCTTCGCCATCCAACCAGTTAATGTTCTTCATCTTACGGACCACCACAAATTCATCGCGGTTTGAGCCGACAGTACCGTAGTAGTTAAAGCCGTAGGCCAGTTGCGCATAGCCGCCAATCATGTGGGTTGGCTTCGGCGTAATACGGGTGACCGAGTTATGGATCCCGCCGCGCTGTTGGGTAATTTCTGAACCCGGCAGGTTCACGATGCGTTCCTGCGCGTGGTACATCATGGTCATCCCGGCCGGTACGCGCTGACTTACCACCGCACGCGCGGTCAATGCACCATTGCTATTGAAGACTTCGATCCAGTCGTTGTCTTCAATGCCCAGATCTTTGGCATCAGCTTCGCTCATCCACACAATCGGACCACCACGCGAGAGCGTCAGCATCAGCAGGTTGTCGCTGTAGGTGGAGTGGATCCCCCACTTCTGGTGCGGCGTCAGGAAGTTAAGCGCTTTCTCCGGGTTGCCATTGGATTTCTCGCCCATCACGGCTTTCACCGAACGGGTGTCGATTGGCGGACGGTAGACCAGCAGGCTTTCACCGAAGTCACGCATCCACTGGTGATCCTGATACAGCTGCTGGCGGCCAGACAGCGTACGCCACGGGATCAGCTCATGAACGTTGGTGTAGCCAGCGTTATAAGAGACGTGTTCGTCTTCCAGACCAGACCATGTCGGGCTGGAGATGATCTTACGCGGCTGGGCCTGAATATCGCGGAAGCGGATTTTTTCCTCTTCTTTATTGGTCGCCAGGTGCGTGTGGTCGCGACCGGTAAACTCGCTGAGCGCAGCCCAGGCTTTCACGGCCACATGACCGTTGGTTTCCGGTGCCAGGGTCAGGATCATCTCTGCCGCATCAATCGCCGTGTTGAGCATCGGCTGGCCTTTCGCCGGGCCGTCTACCTTGGTGTAATTGAGCTTACGCAACAGATCCATTTCGCTCTGGGTGTTCCAGGCAATCCCTTTACCGCCGTTACCGATTTTCTCCATCAGCGGGCCGATAGAGGTGAAACGTTCGTAGGTGGCTGGATAGTCACGTTCAACGGTCATGATGTGCGGCGCGGTTTTACCTGGGATCAGGTCACATTCGCCTTTTTTCCAGTCCTTCACATCCAGCGGCTGCGCCAGTTCGGCGGCGGAGTCGTGCTGAATGGGCAGCGTCACCACGTCGGTTTCTTTACCCAGATGGCCTACGCAGACTTCCGAGAACTTCTTCGCGATGGCTTTGTAGATGTCCCAGTCGCTTTTCGATTCCCAGGCCGGGTCAACGGCGGCGGAGAGCGGATGAATAAACGGATGCATATCCGAGGTATTCATGTCGTCTTTTTCATACCAGGTGGCGGTCGGCAGCACGATGTCGGAATAGAGACAGGTGCTCGACAGACGGAAGTCCAGCGTCACCACCAAATCCAGTTTGCCGTCGAGACCGTTATCCTGCCATTCCACCTCTTCGGGTTTTACGCCACCCTGCTGACCGAGATCTTTCCCCTGAATACCGTGCTCGGTACCCAACAGATACTTGAGCATGTACTCGTGGCCCTTACCGGAAGACCCGAGCAGGTTAGAGCGCCAGATGAACAGGTTACGCGGATGGTTTTTGCCGTTTTCCGGCTGTTCGGCGGCAAAACGAATCGAACCTTCTTTCAGGGATTTAACGGTGTAATCCACCGGCGTCATCCCGGCTTTCTTTGCTTCTTCAGCAATAGTCAGCGGGTTGGTACCAAGCTGCGGCGCAGAAGGCAGCCAGCCCATGCGCTCAGCACGCACGTTAAAGTCGATCAGATGACCGCTGTAGCGGGATTTATCCGCCATCGGCGACAGCAGCTCCTGCGCGGTGACCGTCTCATAGCGCCACTGGCTGGAGTGGTTATAGAAGTAAGACGTACTGTTCATGTGACGCGCCGGACGCTGCCAGTCGAGAGCAAATGCCAGCGGCTGCCAACCGGTCTGCGGACGCAGTTTTTCCTGACCGACATAGTGCGCCCAACCGCCACCGCTCTGTCCGATACAGCCACAGAACACCAGCATGTTAATCAGCCCGCGATAGTTCATATCGAGGTGATACCAGTGGTTCAGACCGGCACCGACGATAATCATCGAACGGCCGTGCGTTTTGTCTGCGTTGTCGGCGAACTCACGGGCGATACGGGTGATCTGCGCACGCGGTACGCCGGTGATTTGTTCTGCCCACGCGGGGGTGTACGCTTTGATATCGTCGTAGCTGGTCGCGCAGTTTTCGTCGTTCAGGCCGCGTTCCAGACCGTAGTTGGCCATGGTCAGGTCATAAACGGTGGTGACCAGCGCAGAGGTGCCGTCCGCCAGTTGCAGGCGTTTTACCGGCAGTTTGTGCAGCAGAACATTTTCCAGTTCCACTTTATTGAAGTGCTCGGTACCCTCGCCGCCAAAGTACGGGAAGCCGACGTCGGCGATCTCGTCCTGGCTACCCAACAGGCTGAGCTGCAGTTCCGTTTCCTGGCCCGTCGTCCCGTCGCGTTGTTCGAGGTTCCATTTGCCTTTTTCGCCCCAGCGGAAACCGATAGAGCCGTTCGGTGCCACCATGTCGCCATTGTTATTGATGGCGACGGTTTTCCATTCCGGGTTATTTTCCTGACCGAGCGAATCCACCAGATCGGCGGCACGCAGCATACGACCCGCCGCGTAATAACCGTCACGCTGTTCCAGCATCACCAGCATTGGCATATCGGTGTAGCGACGGACGTAATCCGTGAAGTACTGGCTGGGGTTGTCGAGATGGAATTCGCGCAGCATCACGTGGCCCATTGCCAGCGCCATTGCCGCATCGGTCCCCTGCTTCGGTGCCAGCCACAGATCGCACAGTTTGGCGATTTCGGCGTAATCCGGCGTTACCGCAACGGTTTTCGTCCCTTTGTAACGAACTTCGGTGAAGAAGTGGGCGTCCGGGGTACGGGTCTGAGGAACGTTAGAACCCCAGGCGATGATATAGCTGGAGTTGTACCAGTCCGCCGATTCCGGTACGTCGGTCTGTTCGCCCCAGGTCTGCGGAGAGGCGGGCGGCAGATCGCAGTACCAGTCGTAGAAACTCAGGCAGGTACCACCAATCAGAGAGAGGTAACGTGCGCCAGACGCGTAAGAGACCATCGACATCGCCGGGATGGGCGAGAAGCCTGCCACGCGATCCGGACCGTAGGTTTTCACGGTATAGACGTTGGATGCCGCAATCAGCTCATTCACTTCCTGCCAGGAGGAGCGAACAAATCCACCGCGACCACGCGCTTGTTTGAAACTTTTGGCTTTATCGGCGTCTTCAATGATAGATGCCCATGCGTCAACCGGATCGCTGTGCAGTTTTTTCGCTTCACGCCACATCTTCATCAGGCGTTTACGCATCAGCGGATATTTAAGGCGGTTAGCGCTGTAGAGATACCAGGAGTAGCTCGCGCCGCGAGGACAGCCGCGCGGTTCGTGGTTTGGCATATCGGGACGGGTGCGCGGGTAGTCGGTTTGCTGGGTTTCCCAGGTCACCAGACCGTTTTTCACATAAATTTTCCAGCTGCATGAGCCGGTGCAGTTTACCCCGTGGGTTGAACGCACTACTTTGTCGTGCTGCCAACGTTGGCGGTATCCATCCTCCCAGTCCCGGTTGGTTTCGAGAAGCTGGCCGTGCCCATCGGCAAAGGTTTCGCCCTTCTGTTTGAAGTAGCGAAACCGGTCCAGGAATTTACTCATCGGTTCTCTCCTGTGGGAGCCTGACGGCTCTCTGATAAATCGACATTGCTTGATTAACAGCGAAGGTAACGCTCTGAAAGGGCGTCAGAATTGATAACGATCAAGGCGGGCGGGGTTGAAAATCAGAGTGAAATCAATGACTACCCCCAAAGTGGGATAACAACAATCAGATTAAATAATTGAAATTAAAGATAATTATTGAACACCAAAGATTATTGCAGGCAAGTTTCTTTACAGGTGGGTATTAAGGGGTATGCCCCTGCCACGCACAACGTATGATCATGCCGCTTCTCTGCTCCCATTGTTCAAACACATAAGTATGTTGTAACTAATTAAGGGCAAAAAAAAGCGCGGTCTAACGCCGCGCAAAGGATAATCAACTGCGAGTTTTTTATTTTTTAGAATGACGTCCGTATACCACCCAGGTGATGACCACGCAGGCGATATAGAAGATGAGGAACACTTTCATCGCACCGACGGGTGTGCCGGTTAGCGCCAGCGAAGTGCCAAATGCTTTCGGGATAAAGAAGCCGCCAATGGCGCCAATCGCCGAGATAAAGCCGAGCGCTGCCGCAGTATCGGTCGCCGCTTCACGCATCGCTTTCTCTTCCGTTCCCCCTTCGGCTTTGACACGATCCATCGTCAGCTTACGGAAAATAACGGAGATCATCTGGAAAGTTGACCCACTCCCGAGCCCGGCCGTCATGAACAACGCCAGGAACACAACGAAGAAGGCGATAAAACTGCCCCCGGTGCCGTTCGTCGGCAGGGTCAGGAACAGCAGCGCGCTAAAGAGGGCCATCAGGACAAAGTTAACCAGCGTCACGCGAGTCCCGCCTAAACGATCGGAAATAGCGCCCCCAGCGGAACGCGCCAGCGCGCCAATAAACGGACCGAAGAAGGCATAATGCAGGATCTGCACGTCCGGGAATTGCGTTTTCGACAGCATGGCAAACCCGGCCGAAAAGCCGATAAAGGAACCAAAAGTCGCCAGATACAGCAGGCTCATAATCCACAGATGACCCCGTTTGAGTACCGGCAACTGCGCCTTGAGAGAGGCTTTTGAGGTCGCCAGTTCATTCATGCCGAACCAGGCAGCAAGGGTGAAAATGGCGAGGAACGGCACCCAAATCCACGCGGCATTCGCCAGATACAGCTGAGAGCCGTCCGGCTGTTCCACGCCGTGGCTGCCAAACACGGCAAAGATAGACAAGGAAACCACCAGCGGTGCAACCAGTTGCATCACACTGACGCCCATATTACCCAGCCCGCCGTTCAAACCCAGCGCGCCACCCTGCTTTTGCTTCGGAAAAAAGAAGCTGATGTTGGCCATACTGGAGGCGAAGTTTGCCCCGGCAAAACCGCACAGCAGCGAAATCACAATGAACGTACTGAACGGCGTGGAGGTATCCTGTACCGCAAAACCTAACCACACACACGGGATAATTAGGATCCCGGTGCTGAACGCCGTCCAGCGGCGACCGCCAAACAACGGCACCATAAAGGAGTATGGCACGCGTAATAACGCACCCGAAACGGAGGGTAATGCCGTTAGCATAAAGAGCTGATCGGTGGTGAAGTTAAAGCCCACCTTCGGCAAATTTACCGCAACAGCACTGAACAACATCCATACACAAAACGCCAATAGCAAGCAGGGAACGGAAATCCACAGGTTTCGACTGGCGATCCCCTGACCACGCTGTTCCCAGAATGCCGGATCTTCCGGTCGCCATTCGGTAATGACTGCGCCTGATGCCCCTTCCGGGGCGGATGAGTGACTCATAGACACCTCTGATATTCGATTCGATGTCTGCCACATTAGGGTTTACAGCCGGAGGTAAGTTGATATAAATCAAAGGAAAATGCGTCATTATTGCCACCGAAAAATCATCATCACCCTAAGTGAGTAGGCTTTTTCGACAAAAAAGATGTGGTTTTTCACGGCCCTGTCTGCCCCTCGTCCTCCCCTGCCGATCACTCCCCCACCCACGGCAATTAAGAGGTAACCCGTTGTGGGTATGGGTATACTCCAGGGGATAGCCGAGAATAACGCCACAGCCGTGGTATCCCGGCAACATCATCATTCATTAAGGCTTTCCACAGACAGGAAGCGAAGGCCCGAAGGACGCAGTCACCATGTTTAAACGTTGTCTCTCCCCGCTCACGCTGGTTAACCAGGTAGCGCTCATCGTCATGCTCTCCACCGCCATTGGCCTCGCCGGTATGGCGGTCTCTGGCTGGCTGGTTCAGGGGGTACAAGGCAGTGCTCACGCCATCAACAAAGCCGGTTCGCTACGTATGCAGAGTTATCGCCTGCTGGCGGCGGTGCCGCTGGATGCCAGCGATCAAAAATGGCTCGATGAGATGGACAAAACGGCATTCAGCCCGGAGCTAACCCGTGCGGCAGAACGCGACGGACAACATGAACAGCTTAAAGCGCTACAGAATTACTGGCGCGACGAGCTGTCGCCAGGATTACAAAAAGCGCAGAGCGCGCATGCCGTCGCGGAGGATGTCAGCCGCTTCGTAGCCGGGCTGGATCAGCTGGTGACGGCCTTCGACCATACCACGGAAATGCGTATTGAGCGCGTGGTCATGGTGCACCGGGTGATGGCGGTGTTTATGGCGCTGCTGCTGGTCTTCACGATTCTCTGGCTGCGCGCCCGTCTGCTTCAACCGTGGAAACAGTTACTGTCGATGGCCCGCGCCGTCAGTCAGCGCGATTTTACCCAGCGCGCCCACATTAGCGGTCGCAATGAGATGGCCGCGCTGGGAACCGCCCTCAACAATATGTCGGAAGAGCTGGCCGAAAGTTATGCGGTGCTGGAGCAGAGAGTCCAGGAGAAAACAGCCGGTCTGGAGCATAAAAACCAGATCCTCTCCTTCCTGTGGCAGGCTAACCGTCGTCTGCATTCACAGGCGCCACTGTGTGAGCGGCTGTCGCCAGTCCTCAATGGTTTGCAAAATTTAACGCTGCTGCACGATATTGAGCTGCGCGTTTATGACTTCGAAGATGAAGACAATCATCAGGAATTCACCTGTCAGTCTGACATCAGTTGTGACGATAAGGGCTGTCATCTCTGCCCTCGCGACGTCCTTCCGGGCATTGAAGGGGGAACGCCCCTGAAATGGCGACTGACCGACGCCCATACCCAGTACGGAATTCTGCTGGCCACGTTGCCGCAGGGTCGCCATCTGAGTCACGATCAACAGCAACTGGTCGATACGCTGGTCGAGCAACTCACCGCCACGCTGGCGCTGGACAGGCACCAGGAGCGCCAGCAGCAATTGATTGTCATGGAAGAGCGTGCCACCATTGCCCGCGAATTGCATGATTCGATTGCACAATCGCTCTCCTGCATGAAAATGCAGGTCAGTTGTCTGCAGATGCAGGGGGAAACATTGCCAGAGAGCAGCCGGGAGCTGCTCAGTCAGATCCGCAATGAGCTGAATGCCTCGTGGGCACAGTTACGTGAGCTGTTAACCACCTTCCGTTTACAACTGACAGAAGCCGGGCTTCGGCCTGCACTGGAGTCCAGTTGCCAGGAATACAGCGCCCGGTTTGGTTTTACGGTCAAGCTTGATTATCAATTGCCGCCCCGACTGGTGCCTTCACATCAGGCCATTCACCTGTTGCAAATTGCCCGCGAAGCGCTCAGTAACGCCCTCAAACATTCACAGGCGGACGAGGTGATGGTGACGGTGGAGCAAAATGGCAATCAGGTTAAACTGACCGTCCGGGATAACGGCTGCGGCGTACCGGAAAATGCAGAACGCAGTAATCACTATGGCATGATTATTATGCGCGATCGCGCCCAAAGTTTGCGCGGCGATTGTCGTGTACGCCGCCGTGAGACTGGCGGTACAGAAGTTTCTGTCATCTTTATTCCCGAAACACACTTCAAAGAAGTTCAAGGAGATACCCATGAATAATCAGGAACCTGCAACCATTCTGTTGATCGACGATCATCCGATGCTGCGTACCGGTGTAAAGCAGCTTGTCAGTATGGCGCCCGATATTAGCGTGGTGGGCGAAGCCAGCAACGGCGAACAGGGTATCGAACTGGCGGAATCACTCGATCCCGATCTGATCCTGCTTGACCTGAATATGCCGGGGATGAACGGGCTGGAGACGCTCGACAAACTGCGTGAAAAAGCGCTTTCCGGGCGGATCGTGGTGTTTAGCGTTTCCAACCATGAAGAAGATGTCGTGACGGCGCTGAAACGCGGTGCGGACGGTTATCTGCTGAAAGACATGGAGCCGGAAGATCTGTTAAAAGCCCTGCAACAAGCGGCGGCAGGCGAAATGGTGCTAAGCGAAGCCCTGACCCCCGTGCTGGCGGCCAGCCTGCGCGCCAATCGCGCAACGTCCGATCGTGACGTGACCCAACTGACGCCACGTGAACGCGATATTCTTAAACTTATCGCCCAGGGTTTGCCAAACAAGATGATTGCCCGTCGCCTCGACATTACCGAAAGTACGGTAAAAGTGCATGTGAAGCATATGCTGAAGAAGATGAAGCTGAAATCTCGCGTTGAAGCCGCCGTATGGGTGCATCAGGAACGTATTTTCTGATTACTCCTCCGGGAGCAGTTGCCAGCGAGGGTCATTCTCCGGCATTGCCATAAACGGCTCGGTCAGTGATAGCGTGACCTCATTGGAAGAGACGCGCTGGCCCTGCTCGTCCTCAATGACCACCGACAACCGCCAGCGGTTTGTCGCTCCATCACGACTGTCCCAGGCAGGCATAATGATGGTCCAACCCTCTGTGCTGTCGGCACTGGCGCCCGCCGTCAGGCTCAGCGCATGCGTGTCTCCCTGCCACGTCACATGCCGAATTCCGTGCAGGCTGCGCACCTGCAGTTTGAGCGGCACCGTTTCGCCCGACTGAAGATCCCAGGGCGGCGTCGCCAGAAACACCGTCAACGTTTTGCGCTGCCGGTACTCCATCGTCGGCAGATTATTACGCTGCGGCGTATCATAACGGCTTCCGCGCAGCGATTTGCTGTCTGCCACTTCGCTGGCCGCCAGCTGTTTTTTGAGCGGTACGCCAAAGCGATAGTTGAGGTTCAGTCCAAAATTATTTTGACTCACTCCGCTTTCGCCCTGTTTATGCTGGGCTGTCACGGTCACCAACGGCACAGGTGTGTAATTTAATCCCAGTTTTACCGCCACCGGATTATGGTAGCCCGTACCGGAATCGAAGAGATCCACACTGTCGCCAAAGTATTGTTCGACGCTAACGCTGGTGTTGAGATACTGATAAAACGGCATGCGCATTTGCGCCGTAATATCGTATCCCGGTGCCATACGCTGTTCGACGGTCGGTGTATCCTCGCGCCAGGAGGCAAAGGGTTGATAGTAGTTGGCAGAAAGCCGCAGATTTTCTCCCCATGCTTCTGCCCCGACGCCGGCACGCTGCAAATTCTCATCCAACAGATTGTCGTAAAACGTGTTATACCCCAGTAACCAGCCGTCATGCGCCCAGCGTTGTCCGATACCGACATTGCTGACCAGCCCCTCATCCTGCTGGGTGAGCCCCAGTTGACTCCAGGTGAGGTAACGCGCGTTATCCTGCCAGGGGATAAACCAGCTGCCACGGCTGCCGTTGAATTTCCCCTCGTTGTCTATTTGCATATCCACACTGGCATTGCCCCACGGCGAAAGCCAGGTTTCCAGCTGATGATTCACCTCTTCGCTGACCACATCGCGTACCTGCCCGAGCGCGAACTGGCGTGCCTGTTCGCCCGTGTCCAGACCGTTATCCGTCATGCTGGCTTCGCCAAACGCTTTGACCACCTCAGCGAAGTGTTTTTCGCCGTCACGGGATTCTGGCGCCATGCCTAAATCAGGCAGGCCATCATGATTGTTGTCAAAGGGGTTTTCCGCCTGCTGGATATACGAAGACTGGGCACTGGCAATACCGCCTGCCAGCAGCAAGAGTAACGGGAGGGGGAGTAAACGAAAAACAATACGGCTCAAATCGTCAGCGGCTTCTTACATCAGTGAATTCAGACGTCACAACGTTAAAAGATACCTGCTCAACGTCCATTTTGCAGCTTTTTCTCACGCTTTCAGGAATATCCTTACGCTTTACCGGGGTGGTAATTCTCCCAGACTTTCATTGGTAATGCTCCGCTTGCGCGGTAACATACCCAAAGGAAGATTAGCTTATCCCGGAGAACAGGAGTCAAAATGCAAAAGATAGTGATCGTCGCCAACGGCGCGGCTTACGGCAGTGAGTCGTTATTCAACAGTTTGCGTCTGGCCATCGCACTGCGCGAACAGACCAGCGACCTGGATCTGCGTCTGTTTCTGATGTCCGATGCGGTGACGGCTGGCCTGCGTGGGCAAAAACCTGCCGAAGGCTACAACATTCAGCAAATGCTGGAAATTCTGACCGCCCAGAATGTACCGGTGAAATTATGTAAGACCTGCACCGACGGTCGCGGGATCACCGCCCTGCCACTCATTGATGGCGTGGAAGTCGGAACGCTTGTCGAACTGGCGCAGTGGACGCTGGCAGCCGATAAAGTGCTCACCTTCTGAGGTTCGTCGCTGGAATGACCTGCCTATTTCAGCGAACTTTTCATTGCCCGAACTTGCCTGCCAGTGGTCGTCGACAGGCAAGCTCGCTGAAAATGTACGGCATTTTCGAATTTAATCTTATACAGACATCTATTCACCAAAAGTTATCACGCCTCTGAAACGTTTCTGAGAAATTTTATCAGTTTTGTTGAATCGTCATGCCATTTTTTGATCAAAATCAGCATCCGCAACTCTCCCCTTTGGTGTTATGCAATGAGCGAAATGTGAACAACATCACGCAGTTCTTCCGCAAGGAAGTCAGTTGATTTCAGGACGGGGTGAAAAATGGCATTAGTGAAAACAAGTTTGAAATTGTTTGGCGGGGATACCGTGGTGGTTCGCTGTTCCGGGCGTTGCCACATCCATTTAATGAGTGACAGCACACACGCCAAAGACACGCAGACCGATATTTTAAGCGTGCAGGATCGTGACAACGCCTGGCTGACCGTACCGTACACCGGTGTATGGAATGTGCTGATCGACGCCCACAGTCAATCGCTGGAGCACTCGATCAGTTATATTGCAGCCTGATAATCTGGCCCCTGATTGCAGGGGCCAGGTTTAGGCAAAACCGGGTCTGAGAACGCCTTCTGATGGCGCATCCCCCAGCAGCGCTTTGACATTCGCCACCAGCTCGTTCAGGCAATCATCCTGCATACCCAACTTAACCAGCGCCTGTTCAAGGGAGAACAGGTATTGCGCGTTGCTGCCTAAGGGGCCGCTGGCGCGGGCAATCAATGGCGCAATGATTTGCGCCCGGGTATCGGATTCAAACAACGGATGACGGGGGTCCATAATAAAGACCAGCGCATTCACCGTCCGGCCATCATCAAGCGCTAACTGACACCATGTCGGCAGATAGCACCCGGTGATCATCTCTCGCTTCCACAAGAGCGTGAGCTCCTGTTCAAGCGTGTCATCAGGTAGCCGGTACGCAACGCCGGTGGTGCGCCCGCCCTCTTTCAGCGCCAGCATGCGGCCAGGCCGACACGCCGTACCGCGCCCCGCCGTCAGACGAAGACAAAATGCCCGATGCCAGCCGACTAAGGTGCCGGTACAGGACTCATCAAACTCTAACGCCGGATTCCAAATCAACGATCCATAACCAAAGATCCACACCGGTCCATCATCTGGTCTACCTGCAAGCGTGGCCGCCAGTGAGGCTGCCCGTTGTTCTGCTGACCAGAGTAGTGATTCTTCAATAGCACCAAATGCCGTCTTACAGTCGGCATTTAATAAAAAATCACGCGTTAACACCTTACACCTCCGCCACTGCATACTTCCCTGTGACACTTTTTTGACGCCTTCCGGGCATTTTTGCTGTTCATTATGAAACCAATAACAGGACAATATGCAATTCACCGGCCGCACGCAAGACAACTGCCCTGCTGCGGCGCACCAATTGCTCATCGTGCGTATCGCAGGAATCACTAACTCTCTGGAAACGATACTATTCGGTTTTTCTCCTCATCTGGCATCGTTACATTTTCGTACTCTTTTCTCACGCCCCTTTCGTCTGCACACAACGTCTTTTCCGGGAGTGAAATGATGTACAGCGCATCGCACATATTAATTTGCTGCGCTTATTTTTTGTTTTATCTAAATACTAATCTGCTGTTATTTAAATACTCTATAAACAAGATAGATGCTTTTATTCACTTTGCCTGCACCAGGCGGCAATGCGGTAAAATTTCGTAAAACCACTCTGGTCAGACTCCGTTTTCTGTTACTTTTCACAATCTTTGTTACATTTATAATTAAAAGCACCTGCACAGATGGAGAATCATAATGACGCATGCGCATGAGGCGGTAAAAACCCGCCACAAGGAGTCTTCGCTTATTTTCCCGGTTGTAGCCCTGGTGGTACTGTTCCTGTGGGGAGGCAGTCAGTCACTACCAGCGGTCATCGGAATTAATATTCTTGCCCTTATTGGTATTTTAAGCAGCGCGTTCAGCGTTGTCCGTCACGCGGATGTATTAGCCCATCGACTCGGCGAACCCTATGGCTCACTGATTTTAAGCCTTTCGGTGGTTATTCTCGAAGTGAGTTTAATTTCTGCCCTGATGGCAACCGGCGATGCTGCGCCAACCCTGATGCGTGACACGCTCTATTCGATCATTATGATCGTGACGGGTGGCCTGGTCGGTTTTTCTTTACTGCTGGGCGGCCGTAAATTTGCCACGCAATATGTGAATTTGTTTGGTATTAAGCAATATCTTATTGCCCTGTTTCCGCTGGCGATTATCGTTCTGGTCTTTCCAATGGCGCTGCCGGGTGCGGATTTCTCCACCGGTCAGGCACTGTTGGTTGCCGCGATTTCCGCAGCAATGTATGGCGTATTTTTACTGATTCAAACCAGAACGCACCAAAACCTTTTTATCTACGAGCATGAAGATGAGGGTGACGACGATGACCCGCATCACGGCAAACCTTCAGCACACAGCAATATGTGGCATGCGATATGGTTGATCGTCCATCTGATTGCCGTGATTGCCGTGACAAAAATGAACGCCAACCCGCTGGAAATGTTATTGACCGAAATGAATGCGCCCGTGGCATTTACCGGTTTCCTGGTGGCGCTGTTGATTCTCTCCCCTGAAGGATTGGGGGCACTGAAAGCGGTATTAAGCAACCAGGTTCAGCGCGCTATGAACCTGTTCTTTGGTTCCGTGCTGGCAACCATTTCCCTGACAGTCCCGGTTGTCACGCTGATTGCATGGGCAACCGGCAACGATCTGGTCTTTGGGTTAGGCGCACCCGAAATGATTGTGATGGTGACATCGTTAGTCCTCTGCCACATTTCATTTTCAACGGGGCGCACCAACGTTTTGAACGGCGCTGCGCATCTGGCACTGTTTGTCGCCTATTTGATGACAATATTTGCCTGACCCACAAATGTAAAAAAACCCGCAGCGCGGGTTTTTTTATGTCGTTACATCGGGCGCTTAAACGCCAGTCGACGTACAAACGAGACAACTTAGTTCTCGGTGTCGAGCTCGTCGAAGCTTTTCACCAGATCGTCAATCGCTTTAATCTGGGTCAGGAATTGCTCCAGTTTAGCCAGCGGCAGCGCAGACGGACCGTCACATTTTGCGTTGGCTGGATCCGGATGCGCTTCAATAAACAGACCCGCCAGACCCACCGCCATACCGGCACGCGCCAGTTCGGTAACCTGAGCACGACGACCGCCAGAGGCTGCGCCAAACGGATCGCGGCACTGCAGTGCGTGGGTGACGTCGAAAATAACCGGAGAGTTACCGGAGACTTTCTTCATCACGCTAAAGCCCAGCATATCGACAACCAGGTTGTCGTAACCAAAGTTAGCGCCGCGGTCGCACAGAATAACCTTGTCGTTGCCGCCTTCGTGGAATTTGTCGACGATGTTACCCATCTGACCCGGGCTTACGAACTGGGGTTTTTTCACGTTGATAACGGCACCGGTTTTCGCCATCGCTTCAACCAGGTCGGTTTGACGCGCGAGGAACGCTGGCAACTGAATCACGTCAACGACATCCGCAACAGGCTGCGCCTGACTGGCTTCATGAACGTCGGTGATCACTTTCACGCCAAACGTCTGCTTCAGTTCCTGGAAGATTTTCATCCCTTCTTCCAGGCCTGGGCCACGGTAAGAGTGAATCGAGGAACGGTTGGCTTTATCAAAAGAGGCCTTGAACACATAAGGAATACCCAGTTTCTGAGTAACAGTCACATAGTGCTCACAAATGCGCATCGCAAGATCGCGGGATTCCAGCACGTTCATACCGCCAAACAGCACGAACGGCAGGTCATTTGCCACGTTGATGTCGCCAATGCTAACCACTTTTTGTTTCATAGGATCGCCTTAGTGATGAGTAAGAATGTCGATAAATTAATGCAGTACAATTTGCTTGTGCGAAATAGTATTAATCTGCGCACGAATCATTTCGCTGATCGGGTCTTCCGGACACTGTTCAACGAAATAGCTTAAATCGGTCAGCGCAACATGTTCACATTCCAGCTGCGCGTAAATCAATCCGCGGTCACGTATCTCATACGGATCTTCTGGATTAAATTGCAGTAACGCTTCACTGGCACGCAATGCCAGCTCCATCTGCCGCTCTTCCATTAATGATGACTTCAGAGTGTCCAACAATTTACGGATTACTTCAGCGTTATCGGCTTCATCTAAATCCTCATTGAACAGTTCCGCCACCGGGCTGATATTGCCCTTCAGCCAGACTTCCAGCGTATGTTCATCAAGCGTTTCACCGTTGAACGGGTTAATCAGCCACATTTCCCCTTCCAGTGATTCAATTCGCAGAATCAGCTGCGTCGGAAAAATCACCGGAACCAGAGGGAGATCCAGGCGGTTAGCCACCCACAGTAAAATAGCCCCCAGCGAGACTGCGCTGCCCTGCCGGTTCTTCAGAACCTGATCGAGCCATAATGCATCAGAAAGACGATAGACGCCCTGGGTATCCGTAAATCCCCATTCGCCATAAAACAGTGCCAGCAGTTTTTCCAGCTGCTCATCCTGAGACAAGAGCTGGCTAATTTCTTCGTGCGCCAGACTGACCAGTTGTTCCAGCTCGTCGTAGACAGATTGCGTCGGGAAATCCAGACGGATCGACTCCGATGCCAGGATCATCCCATCGCACAATGGCGCGTTATTAAATTCGAAATCAGCTAACGACTTCATGACTTACCCCAGTAACGGTATTTTTGTGGTGGCGAGTTTAATGATGATGTACAGCACCACCAGCGCCAGCGGGAAAGCGATCACACGCACCTGCTGGCTGCGCGCCTGACGGTAATCAAGCGCAATAAAACCCAAAACGATGTAAATGATAACTCCAAACAACTTCTCAGTCAGCCATGTACCTTGTTCGGTGAATGGCAGGACGTGCGTTTTAAGGATTAACGCCACGCCGCTCAGCAGCAATATGGTATCAATGACTGGCGGCACAATCCGTGTCCAGCGGGCCATTGCCCGCGGATTACCGCTGTAACGCCACCAGTAACGTAGCGTCAGCAGACTGACTGAAAGCGCAATACTGATGAGATGAACACCAAGAAGCAGGTTAAACGTCGTCATAACGCGATACGCCCAAGCGTGATACGCTCGTTATCGCCATAATCACGGCAGGTCTCAATCTGCGTGTACCCCGCCTGACTGAACGCGTCTCTGACCAGCGCCCCCTGCTGCCAGCCGTGCTCCAGCAGCAGAAAGCCGCCGGGGGTCAGCGCATGACGCGCCTGCGCAATTATGTGCGCAATATCCGCCATCCCTTGATCACCAGCAACCAGCGCCGACAGCGGTTCGAATCGTACATCGCCCTCAGAAAGATGCGGGTCCTGCGCGTCGATATACGGCGGATTGCTGACAATCATCTCAAACGACTGCCCCTGCAATGCGCTGAACCAGTCGCTCTGCAGGATTCGTACATTGGGGATCGCCAGATGCGCTTTATTACGCAATGCCAGCGCGACCGCGTCGGCCATCCGATCGACCGCAACCACATCGCAGTCCGGGCGTTCGCTCGCCAGCGCCAGCGCAATGGCGCCAGTACCGGTTCCCAAATCAAGAATGCGGCATGCGGTGGCAGGCAAACGCGCCAGCGCCTGCTCGACCAGACACTCGGTATCAGGACGCGGGATCAACGTAGCCGGAGAGACAAACAGCGGCAGCGACCAGAATTCACGCACCCCAATCAAATGGGCAATGGGTTCTCCCCGCTGGCGGCGAGCAAGTAACTCAGCCAGTTGATCGCACTGCGCATCGGTTAACGCCGTCTCGCCAAACGCCAGGATAAAGGTACGCGTTTTGCCGGTCACATGCTCCAGAAGGATCTCGGCATCGCGACGCGGGCTTTCGCTCTGCGCTAATTGGCTTATCGCGTCACGCAGCCAGTGCTGGTAATCCATTATTCCTGCTCAGACAACGCTGCCAGTTGGTCGGCCTGGTATTCCTGGACAATCGGCTCAATGAGCATATCCAGTTTACCTTCCATTGTTTCATCCAGACGGTAAAGCGTCAGGTTAATGCGATGATCGGTCACGCGCCCCTGCGGGAAGTTATAGGTGCGGTTACGATCGCTGCGATCGCCGCTGCCCAACAGGTTACGACGCTCAGACGCTTCCGCCTGCTGACGTCTTGCCACTTCGGCTGCGCGAATGCGCGACCCCAGCACCGACATCGCTTTGGCTTTGTTCTTATGCTGTGAACGTTCGTCCTGACACTCGACGACAATGCCGGTCGGCAAGTGGGTAATACGGATTGCCGAATCGGTGGTGTTAACGTGCTGACCACCCGCCCCTGATGAACGGAAGGTATCAATACGCAGGTCGGCCGGATTGATGTCCGGCAGTTCCGCTTCGGGTACTTCCGGCATCACCGCTACGGTACAGGCGGAAGTATGGATACGCCCCTGTGACTCCGTCGCCGGGACGCGCTGCACACGATGGCCGCCGGATTCGAATTTCAGTCTGCCGTAAACGCCGTCGCCGCTCACTTTGGCAATGATCTCTTTATAACCGCCGTGCTCGCCTTCGTTAGCGCTCATGATCTCCACCCGCCAACGGCGAGCTTCGGCATAGCGGCTGTACATACGGAACAGATCGCCGGCAAACAACGCCGCCTCATCACCACCGGTCCCGGCACGCACTTCGAGGAATGCGTTACGTTCGTCGTCCGGATCTTGTGGCAACAGCAGAACCTGCAGCTGTTGCTCCAGTTGTTCACATTTATCTTTTGCTTCGCGCAGTTCATCCTGCGCCATTTCACGCATTTCAGGATCGTCGAGCATCATCTGTGCTGTTTCAATATCGTCCTGAATCTGTTGCCAGTCCGTAAAACAGCGAGAAACATCGCTTAATTGCGCATACTCACGCGACAATGCGCGAAAGCGTTCCTGATCTGCGATGGTTCCCGCATCACCCAACAATGCCTGAACTTCTTCATGGCGTTCATGCAGGGCTTCCAGTTTGGCAACGATAGAAGGCTTCATAGGCGTAAATGCACCCTGTAAAAAATAGATTGGTGTGCTGCTACTCCAGCCCGAGGCTGTCGCGCAGAATATTCAGGCGTTCGTCATCCCCGTCACGGGCGGCCTGCTGAAGAGATTTGGTTGGCGCATGAATCAGGCGGTTGGTCAGTTTCCACGCCAGATCCTGCATAATAGCCTGCGGGTCTCCGCCCTGTTCAAGGGAGGCTAACGCTTTTGCGGTTAATTCATCACGAACATGTTCTGACTGGCTGCGATATTCGCGAATAGTCTCACTGGCGCTTTGAGCGCGCAGCCAGGCCATAAATTCGCTGGTTTCCTGTTCAACAATGGTTTCCGCTTCCACGGCCGCCGCTTTACGCTGCGCCAGGTTGTGGGAAATAATGCTTTGCAGGTCATCCACACTGTAAAGATAAGCGTTCGCCAGCTTCCCAACTTCCGGTTCAACATCGCGCGGAACGGCGATATCGACCAGCAATATCGGTTGGTTGCGGCGATTTTTCAACGCCCGTTCGACCATCCCTTTACCGATTATCGGCAACGGACTGGCCGTCGAACTGATAATAATATCCGCATCCTGCAAACGTTCGTCGATCTCGCTGAGCGAGATAACATCAGCGCCTACTTCATCTGCCAATACCTGCGCACGTTCGCGGGTACGGTTGGCGATGATCATTTTCTTCACTTTGTGTTCGCGCAGATGGCGCGCAACCAGTTCGATGGTCTCCCCCGCCCCGACCAGCAACACGGTCACGGTGGACAGCGATTCAAAGATTTGCCGCGCCAGCGTACAGGCAGCAAATGCCACAGAGACAGCGCTGGCGCCGATTTCGGTTTCCGTACGAACGCGTTTCGCCACAGAAAACGACTTCTGGAACATGCGCTCCAGATCGCTGGCGTTCAGGTGGCCCCGGCTGGAATCAGCAAACGCTTTTTTCACCTGCCCCAGGATTTGCGGCTCGCCCAGCACCAGTGAATCCAGACCGCTGGCAACGCGCATCAGATGGCTTACGGCGTCGTTATCCTGATGCCAGTAGAGGCTGTTGCGCAGGTCTTCTTCGTTCAGGTTATGGTAATTGCATAACCAACGAATCAGCGCTTCTTGCAGGTTTTCTTGTTCTTCAACGCTAAGGTACAGCTCGGTACGGTTACACGTGGACAACACCACTCCGCCTCGCACCATGGGCAGCGCCTGCAGGCTTTCCAGCGCCTGATCGAGCGTATCCGGCGAAAACGTGACACGTTCTCGCAGCGATACAGGTGCTGTTTTATGGTTAATACCAAGCGCTAAAAGGGTCATGTGTGCGGGAATAGTACCAGCGTTGATAAGGTTAGACTGGGTGCATCATACAGGATGCGCGAGGTCAATAAAAGAGAGTCCCCCCTTTTGGAGTAATAGCTTACCGCACAAATTAAGATAACTTGACCATAGACGATACCCTGTGGCGGCGCTAGCATTAAGGGTTATAACTGCAACCGATGGCAAGATGTTGCCGGATGGCGACGCATTCGCCTGCTCCGGCCTACGGGTTGAGTTTGTAGGCCTGATTTAAGCGTAGCGCCGTCAGGCAATTTTTGCACCGTACTACAAGGATTTGTCATCACTATGACCCTGCCTGATTTTCGCCTGATCCGCCTGCTGCCGCTGGCGAGCCTGGTCCTCACTGCCTGTACCATCAACGCCCCGAAAGGCCCCGGTCAAAGCCCGGATTCCCCGCAATGGCGTCAGCATCAGCAGGAGGTGCGCAACCTGCACCAATATCAGACGCGCGGCGCATTTGCCTATATTTCTGACCAACAGAAGGTTTACGCCCGCTTCTTCTGGCAACAAACGGGACAGGACCGCTATCGCCTGTTGTTAACGAATCCGCTGGGCAGTACGGAGCTGGAGCTGAATGTTCAACCTGGCAATGTGGAGCTTGTCGACAACAAAGGTAAGCACTATACCGCCGACGACGCAGAAGAGATGATTGGCAAGCTGACCGGGATGCCTATTCCGCTCAATAGCCTGCGCCAGTGGATTCTGGGGCTACCGGGCGATGCCACCGATTACACCCTGGACGACAAGTACCGTCTGAGCGAACTGAAATACCGCCAGGACGGGAAAAACTGGAAGGTGGTCTACGGCGGCTATGACAGCAAAACGCAGCCTGCGATGCCTGCAAATATGGAACTGTCTGACGGAAGTCAGCGCATCAAGCTGAAAATGGATAACTGGATTGTGAAATGATGACCCACTGGCCATCCCCTGCAAAACTGAATCTCTTTTTATACATCACCGGACAGCGTGCGGACGGTTATCACACGTTGCAAACGCTGTTCCAGTTTCTGGACTATGGCGACACCATCAGCATTGAAACACGCGACGATGGTGAGCTCCATCTGCTAACGCCTGTCGACGGCGTTGAGAACGACGATAACCTGATCGTTCGCGCCGCGCGTTTGCTGATGAAAACCGCCTCTGCGCGTGGACAACTGCCTGCGGGAAGCGGTGCGAATATTCGCATTGAGAAACGTTTGCCAATGGGCGGCGGTCTGGGAGGCGGCTCTTCCAATGCAGCCACCGTCCTGGTGGCGCTGAATCATCTGTGGCAGTGCGCGCTCTCGGTCGATGAACTGGCAGAAATGGGTTTAACGCTGGGCGCGGACGTGCCGGTGTTTGTTCGCGGGCATGCGGCGTTTGCTGAAGGCGTGGGAGAAATCCTGACGCCCGTCACACCACCTGAGAAATGGTATCTGGTAGTGCATCCTGGCGTAAGCATCCCAACTCCCACTATTTTCAAAGATCCGCAACTTCCACGTAACACGCCAAAAAGGTCAATAGAAACGTTATTAAAATGTGAATTCAGCAACGATTGCGAGGTTATCGCAAGAAAACGTTTTCGCGAGGTTGATGCGGCGCTTTCCTGGCTGTTAGAATACGCGCCGTCGCGCCTGACTGGTACAGGGGCCTGTGTCTTTGCTGAATTCGATACAGAGTCCCATGCACGCCAGGTGCTTGAGCAAGCCCCGGAATGGTTTAACGGCTTTGTGGCGAAAGGTGTCAACCTCTCCCCATTGCATAAAACGTTACTCTAAATTGTCCGCGTTTCAGTAAGTTGGCGAGTTTACCCATCGCCAGGCGTATACAGCAGTATGTGCCTGGTGCGAGTACACGATGCCAGCACACACGAAACGTGAATGATGAGGAGTAAGCCGGGCAAGCTGAGTTTCGGTGACAACGTCACCTTGTTCCAGACGTTGCATCGCGCTCTTTAATACACCGCCTGGATAGGATATTGCCTGGCCCGCACAGTTTTTGGCAGATTCTATCCACCAATGGACGCATGCCTGAGGTTCTTCTCGTGCCTGATATGAAGCTTTTTGCTGGTAACGCCACCCCGGAACTAGCACAACGTATTGCCAACCGCCTGTACACTTCTCTCGGCGACGCCGCTGTAGGTCGCTTTAGCGACGGCGAAGTCAGCGTACAAATTAATGAAAATGTACGCGGTGGTGATATTTTCATCATCCAGTCCACTTGTGCCCCAACGAACGACAACCTGATGGAATTGGTCGTTATGGTCGATGCTCTGCGCCGTGCTTCCGCAGGCCGTATCACCGCCGTTATCCCTTACTTTGGCTATGCGCGTCAGGATCGTCGTGTACGTTCCGCTCGTGTGCCGATTACGGCAAAAGTCGTCGCGGACTTCTTGTCCAGCGTCGGCGTTGACCGTGTACTGACCGTTGACCTGCATGCTGAACAGATCCAGGGCTTCTTTGACGTACCGGTTGATAACGTATTCGGTAGCCCAATTCTGTTAGAAGACATGTTGCAGCTGAACCTGGACAACCCGATTGTGGTTTCTCCGGATATTGGTGGCGTCGTGCGTGCCCGCGCTATCGCTAAGCTGCTGAATGATACCGATATGGCTATCATCGACAAACGCCGTCCGCGTGCTAACGTTTCTCAGGTGATGCACATCATCGGTGACGTCGCAGGTCGTGACTGCGTACTGGTTGATGATATGATCGATACCGGTGGTACGCTGTGCAAAGCTGCAGAAGCGCTGAAAGAACGTGGTGCCAAGCGTGTATTCGCCTACGCAACTCACCCGATCTTCTCCGGTAATGCGGCAAACAACCTGCGTAATTCTGTGATTGATGAAGTCGTTGTCTGTGACACCATTCCACTGAGCGATGAAATCAAATCACTGCCGAACGTGCGTACGTTGACCCTGTCGGGTATGCTGGCCGAAGCGATTCGTCGTATCAGCAACGAAGAATCAATCTCTGCTATGTTCGAACATTAATCGAACCCGGCTCAAAGACCCGCTGCGGCGGGTTTTTTTGTCTGTAGTCCTTATTTGTATGACTTATGCCTCCTTCACCTGCCATTTAGTTGACAGATGATGCGCTCATGGATGAAACATTATTGTGAACAGATTATTTTCCTCACATGTGATGCCTTTCCGCGCCCTCATCGACGCTTGTTGGAAAGAAAAATACACCGCCTCTCGATTTACTCGAGATCTGATCGCCGGGATAACCGTTGGGATCATTGCCATTCCATTGGCCATGGCCCTGGCCATCGGCAGTGGCGTCGCGCCGCAGTACGGCCTTTACACCTCTGCCGTGGCCGGGATTGTCATTGCCCTGACCGGCGGTTCGCGCTTTAGCGTCTCCGGCCCCACCGCCGCGTTTGTGGTGATCCTCTACCCGGTGTCGCAGCAGTTTGGGCTGGCCGGTCTGCTGGTCGCGACCCTGATGTCCGGTATTTTTCTGATCCTTTTTGGCCTGGCCCGTTTTGGTCGCCTGATCGAATACATTCCTGTCTCAGTGACCCTGGGCTTTACGTCCGGTATTGGTATCACCATTGGGACCATGCAAATTAAAGATTTTCTTGGTCTGCAACTGGCCCATGTTCCGGAGCATTATTTGCAGAAAGTCGGCGCTTTGTTTATGGCGCTGCCGACAATCAACCTGGGCGATGCCGCTATTGGCGTCGTCACCCTGGGAACCCTGATTTTGTGGCCCCGTTTGGGGATCCGCCTGCCAGGACACCTTCCGGCGCTGTTGGCAGGCTGTGCAGTCATGGGGATCGTCAATCTGACCGGAGGGCACGTCGCCACCATCGGTTCCCAGTTCCACTATATTCTCGCCGATGGTTCACAGGGCAACGGCATTCCGCAACTGTTGCCGCAGTTAGTGCTGCCGTGGAATCTGCCTGATTCCGATTTCACACTCAGTTGGGCCTCTCTGCGTGCCCTGCTTCCAGCGGCGTTCTCAATGGCAATGCTTGGGGCGATTGAATCCCTGCTGTGCGCCGTGGTGCTTGACGGTATGACCGGCACCAAGCATAAGGCCAATAGCGAACTGATCGGTCAGGGGCTGGGTAACATCGTCGCACCGTTCTTTGGCGGCATTACCGCGACGGCGGCGATTGCCCGCTCTGCGGCTAACGTCCGCGCCGGAGCGACCTCACCTGTCTCTGCGGTGATCCACGCCATCCTGGTCATCCTTGCCCTTCTGGTACTGGCACCGCTGCTTTCCTGGCTGCCGCTTTCCGCGATGGCGGCCCTGCTGCTGATGGTCGCCTGGAATATGAGCGAAGCCCATAAAGTCGTAGACCTATTGCGCCATGCGCCGAAGGACGACATCATCGTCATGCTGATGTGTATGTCACTGACGGTACTGTTTGATATGGTGATTGCTATTAGCGTGGGGATTGTTCTCGCGTCCCTGCTCTTCATGCGTCGCATCGCGCGTATGACGCGTCTGGCGGCAGTGAACGTCGACGTTCCGGATGACGTGCTGGTGCTGCGCGTGATTGGGCCACTGTTCTTTGCGGCGGCTGAAGGACTCTTTACCGACCTGGAGTCACGTATTGAAGGCAAACGGATCGTTGTTCTGAAGTGGGATGCGGTACCAGTGCTGGATGCAGGGGGTCTGGATGCCTTCCAGCGCTTTGTGAAGCGTTTACCCGAAGGCTGTGAGCTGCGAATCAGTAATCTGGAGTTCCAGCCATTACGTACCATGGCGCGCGCAGGCATCCAACCGATTCCTGGTCGCCTGGCGTTCTTCCCTAATCGCGAAGCCGCACTGGCTGATTTGTAATCACTATCAATTACCGGTCTGCGCCTTTGCGGACCGGTAATTAAAAAGTGACAGGCAAGATAAACTTAGCTGTGACGACGATTATCGCTGCGACGACAACGTTTATCGTAGTGGCGAACCCACCAGTATCTGTCACTTACCTGCTCATGCCCGCCAACACGCGCTCCTGCCAGCCAGAGGATAGCGCCGACAAAGATACTGAGCACCGCGCCGTGTGCGAAAAACTGCGGCAGGTTAAACTGCGGAAGCTGATTTAAAATGGAATAACCAACACCAACAACCATTACCACTAAACCCAACCCCATGAGCACATTGCCGAGTAGCGAAGCGTTTTTGCGTTTCATGTGTCACCTCCGGAACTTTTGGGTTGCTGCAGGGAATACCCCTAATCCTTATGTGTAAAGTATAGACAACAGTTATCTTTGCATGTGCGGGAACGATCACAATTACAAACATCTGTTCAACAAAACTTTACAAATAACCCTCTGAACACCTTGACATTTCAATAGTCCACAAGGGAAATTATTCAGTTCCTCTCTCAACGCACGCTGTTTTTTGTCAAGCGACGCCGCAGACAGTACACTACGCGCCAGTGATAGACATACTCAGGACAAATAGCGTGACGATTAAATTGATTGTCGGCCTGGCAAACCCCGGCGCTGAATACGCAGCAACCCGACACAATGCAGGCGCATGGTTCGTTGATTTACTGGCAGAGCGATTGCGCGCCCCTCTGCGCGATGAGCCTAAATTCTTTGGTTATACCTCCCGAGTGACGCTGGAGGGCGAAGATGTTCGCCTTTTAGTCCCGACCACATTTATGAATCTGAGTGGCAAGGCGGTTGGCGCAATGGCCAGCTTTTACCGTATTAATCCCGATGAAATTCTGGTCGCTCACGACGAACTGGATCTCCCCCCCGGCGTGGCGAAGTTTAAACTGGGCGGCGGACACGGCGGACATAACGGGCTGAAAGATATCATTAGCAAGTTGGGCAATAACCCTAACTTTCATCGCTTACGTGTCGGAATAGGGCATCCCGGCGATAAAAACAAAGTTGTGGGCTTCGTGTTAGGCAAACCGCCTGTTTCTGAACAGAAGTTAATTGATGAAGCCATTGACGAAGCGGCCCGTTGCACGGAGATTTGGTTCAAAGATGGCCTGACTAAAGCAACGAGCCGGCTGCATACCTTTAAAGCGCAATAAGCAGGGATATGCGGCATTTTTGCCTTACGCTGTGTATAATAGGCAAAGTTATTTACTTTTCTACAATCTGTTTTCTATAACAGGTTGATTATCAAGATATTAAGGTGATTTAAATCATGGGATTCAAATGCGGTATCGTCGGTTTGCCCAACGTCGGGAAATCTACCCTGTTCAATGCGCTGACCAAAGCCGGTATTGAAGCGGCAAACTTCCCGTTCTGCACTATCGAGCCGAATACCGGTGTCGTACCAATGCCCGATCCTCGTCTGGACCAACTGGCAGAGATCGTTAAGCCGCAGCGCATTCTCCCCACCACTATGGAATTCGTCGACATCGCTGGTCTGGTAAAAGGGGCGTCCAAAGGTGAAGGCCTGGGTAACCAGTTCCTGACCAACATTCGTGAAACCGAAGCCATCGGCCACGTTGTTCGCTGCTTTGAAAACGACAACATCATCCACGTGAATAACAAAGTCGATCCGGCTGACGATATTGACGTTATCAATACCGAACTGGCGCTGTCAGATCTCGACACCTGCGAACGTGCCCTGCACCGCGTGCAGAAGAAAGCCAAAGGTGGCGATAAAGACGCCAAAGCCGAACAGGCCGCGCTGGAAAAATGTCTGCCGCAGCTGGAAAACGCAGGCATGTTGCGTGCGCTGAAAAATCTGACCGACGAAGACAAAGCGGCAATCAAATACCTGAGCTTCCTGACCCTGAAGCCAACCATGTATATCGCCAACGTGAACGAAGACGGTTTTGAAAATAACCCGTACCTCGATAAAGTGCGCGAAATCGCGGCTGCGGAAGGTTCTGTCGTGGTTGCCGTGTGTGCCGCCGTTGAATCCGATATCGCTGAACTCGACGATGCCGATCGCGAAGAGTTTATGGCAGAACTCGGGATCGAAGAGCCGGGCCTGAACCGCGTTATTCGTGCTGGTTACGAACTGCTGAACCTGCAGACGTACTTCACCGCAGGCGTAAAAGAAGTTCGCGCATGGACCATCCCGGTCGGCGCTACTGCACCGCAAGCGGCAGGTAAAATCCATACCGATTTCGAAAAAGGATTTATCCGCGCCCAGACCATCGCATTCGAAGATTTCATCACCTACAAAGGTGAACAAGGTGCGAAAGAAGCCGGTAAGATGCGCGCCGAAGGTAAGGACTATATCGTTAAAGATGGCGACGTGATGAACTTCCTGTTCAACGTCTAAATAAAATTTGTTGTCTCATGAGGTTTTATTGAATCTCGTGGCAACCAACAAACCCGATAAAATCCACGCAATTGCGTGGATTTTTCTTTTCACAGTGTCTTAGATGTTATCGAGAAAACACAGGTCGCTGTTCCGTTATATTGTTCCCTGAAGCTATAAAAACCTCAATGATGCAGGTGCTGCCCTGATATAAACGGATCATCTTCAGAGCAACTTTACCGGTTGGTGTGCCATGCCAGGCACCGGGACAGTACTCTTGGTATTCAGAGTTTATTCAAACCAGTTAGCGAGATACAATATCTCTGAGAAAAAACTATGCGCAATCTACGGTGGGTGGCATGAAAAAAAATTTATCGGTTCGTTGGGCTTCGTTCAGGGACTTTGAAATCATTAAGGCCCTAGTTGAAAAAGGGTCTGCTACCCAGGCGGCTGAATATCTAAGTATCAGTCAGCCAGCCGTCAGTAAAGCGATTGCCAGCATAGAAGAAAAATCAGGGAAAGTGCTGTTTATCAGAGAAAAAGGCCGATTTATTCCCACCAAAGAGGCCCTTTTCTTCTATGAAGAGATCCTCAATATTTTTTCCTCACTGCAAAGAATGGATGAAAATGACTGGACCCATCATGCTGCGGAGACGATCAGGGTTATCACCACACCCACTATTGCGTATTCTTTCCTGGCACCTCTTACCGCGCGTTATATCAAAGAAAAAAATGGCGTGAAGGTGAATTTTTCTGTTGTGAACTCTGTGGACCTACTCAATGAGCTCAGAGAGGGGCACGCAGATATTGCGCTTGGTAATGCTGATATCAATAATCGAGTTTCAGAATTATCAGCTCACCCGGTGATTAAAGCGCAAATAGTTTGTCTGATGCACAAAAACAACGAACTTGCCAAAAAAGACAGACTGGCGCTGACAGATTTCAATTACAGAAATCTGATCATGTATACGCCAAGAAATATCCTTTCAACCAAAATAAAAAGGGCATTTTCTGAAGTCAATGTCGAACCAAACGTAGTCGCCGAGGTTTCTGATTCCCTTATTGCCATGAGCTTTGTAAATGAAAATCTCGGGCTGTGCCTTGCACCCGATTTCCCGATGAGGGGGCACATTCCCGAGCATGTTCTCGTCAAGAATATAGACATTAATATTTATGATGAAATGATATTCTTCACCCTAAAAAACGGTGCTAACCCCTATCATATGGACTATATCGAATATATGATCAACCACGCTAAAGAGTTCAGTCTCTAGCTTCCCACAAGACGTGAGAAACCTAATGAGAACATCAGACCACAGCGTGGTGAATTCGATTAATGCTTCTGATTTTTCAACACATAGTCCACACAATTGACGGCCTCGCCAATGTAACTGGTTTCATCGAGCAGGTTGTCAATATTAATGGCAATACCTGAGTCGATAATATTCAGCTGCATGCGAATACAATCCGAGAAAGGCAAATTATTTTTAACTGAGGACATCGCCGCCTCGTAGAGTATATGATGCGCCTCTGAACGGCCGATATCCTTTGCCAGTGCCATCATAATGGACTCTGAAAGGATCAGTCCTTTAGTCAGCCGAATGTTTTCCAACATTTTTTCAGGATATATCTGTAGACCCGCAATAAGGTTTAGCAAGTTTTCGCTGATGGATACCGAAATAATCGCCGTTTCCGGGAGCGTGACGTCCATCACGTTACTTTCAGCCGCATCGCCTTCATTCATTCGGACCATTGACTGATACGAAAGAGGAACACGTGAACGCATCAGTTGAGCCAGCCCAACCAAATTTTGAGCGTTCTGAGGGTTTCTCTTTTGCGCCATCGTTGAGCTACCGACTTTCCCATGGTGGAAGCTTTCTTCCAGTTCCGCAATTTCAGTCCTCTGCAGGAAGATAACCTCCTCAGCCACTTTCTCTGCAAAGGCCGCAAGCTGACCAAGAACAGCGACATAATGCGTTATGCCATCATAGGATGTTCTCACTGGCACGGGGTTGGAAGCCAGATTGAGTCGTCGCGCCATGCCTTCCTGTACTTCCCGACCTTTTCCTTCCATAGCCGAAAATGTCCCAACAGCGCCTCCCATACTGACCACAAAGGCATCCTGAGTTGCTTCGCAAAGTCTTCTGTCAATACGATGCAATTCTGCATGCCAGCCAGCAACCTTAAAACCAAATGTGATAGGCAATGCATGCTGACCGTGAGTACGACCAGCCTGAACATACTCTTTCGAAGAAGATGCCAGTTCCATAAGCGAAGTTAGCGTCTTCTCAAGAAAAGCCGAAATCATGTTGTGGCTGGCGCGCAATTGTAAAACGGCACCGGTATCGAAGATATTCTGCGTCGTAGCACCCCAGTGGATGTATTTGGCCGTTTCTTTACCGCATACCCGTTCAAACTCTTTCAGAACCGGTACAAAGGGGTGACACGTCTGGCGTATCCCATCCTTGATGGCAGCAATATCGAGGGACTCTACTTTTGCCGATTGGGAAATGCAATTAGCACTCTCCTGGGGGATCATATCGAGAGTTGCCTGAGCCTGAGCCAGCGCTGCTTCAACATCGAGCCATGCCTGCATAGTTGCAGTATCCGACCAGAGTGCCTTGGCCTCAGCATTAAACCAGTGGCCTGTGATACAGGATTCAAACATGCCAGTACTCATAGGTAATTCCTCATTTGTTATGAATCAATAACCATTATGATATACATAAAAATAAATCTAGAAATGACATCTTGGCTATTTTTTTCTCTTTTTATGTTTTATGACTAAAGTCACACATTTTATAGGTTATATGATCATAACATATAGGTAATGTTATCTGTCAGGTGCTAAGCATGCAAAACACTATGTTAAAAAAGGCCAGAGTAGCGTTCGCTATCATACTGGGATTCATTGCCTTAATCGGGTTGAAATTTGCCTTTGGGGACAAAGCCTTTGTTTTAATAACTTCTTTTTTAGTTATCGTGATGGTCAGCGCCGGGATCGCAAAAAAATACTATGCCCAGGCCATCATTCTTTGTGGTGGTATTAGCTTACTGATTATTACAGCGCTGTTTTTTCCGGATGTCGCAATAACTAAAGCCACATCGGGTTCAAAGCTTTTAGACATTTTTATTGAAATTAAAGCCCTGTTTTCTGACAGCATTGCCAAGCTTGGTCTGATAATTATGGTCATTGCCGGTTTCTCCCGGTACATGAACGATATCGGTGCATCACAAAAACTTGTCGAAATCTGCATCACTCCGCTGAAGAAAATTAATGCAAAATACGTGCTGCTGGGTACCTGCTATATCTTGATGCAAATTCTTGCGTTGTTTATTTCAAGTCCTTCCGGACTGGCGTTATTAATGTTAACGACTCTGTATCCAGTACTGCGCTCCATTGGATGCTCTAAAGCCGCAGTGGCCTCAGTCATTGCCTCCGGTATTTGCATTGATTATGGACCATCAGCATCAGGAAGTGTCCTGATTTCAGAAATTACCGGCTACGATCTTTTTTCCTTCTTCGTGGATAAACAGATACCTATCGTTGCTATTTTGTTCGTAGTCATCGGCGTATCTCACATGATTATGCAAGCGTACTGGGATAAAAAGGAAGGTGAGCATCACAAGCAGCCACAAGAAGATGAACAGGTCATTGCTTCCGCTTCGCATATTCCTGGGTATTATGCGCTGCTGCCTGTAGTACCGATGATTATCCTGTTTACCTTCTCCAGTCTGTTGGAAGAATATTTACCTACTTTTTTAAGATTTAAAATTGATGTGGTCTCAGCCATTATCTTGTCATTTTTTATCGCCTTTATTCTGGACTCACTGAGAGCATTCGATTTAAAAAAATCCACGGATAAAGTGCTGGGACTGTTTGATCAAATGGGTCAGTCTTTTATTACAGTTGTTTCGATTTTGCTATGTGCACAAGTACTGGTTGCAGGGATAATAAAAATCGGCTTTATCGATACTCTATTTAGCTTTATTCCCAGCGAAGAACATTATGCGATTCTGATGATTGTCCTTTTCAGCCTGCTGATTTTCCTTGGCTCAGTAATTATGGGGACAGCTACAGTATTTAACGCATTTGCGCCACTGAGTGCCGAAGTCGCTCGTGGCGCAGGGATCTCCGTCTTTAAGATGCTGGTACCGTTGCACTTTGCGGCGAGTCTGGGACGCAGTTTTTCTCCTATTTCAGGGGTTATTCTGGCAGTATCAGGGTTTATTGGTGTAACACCTTTCGAGATAATAAAACGAAATAGTGTCCAATTGGTGTTAGCATACGTACTGATGATGATTCTATCTATTTATCTTCTTTAATTACGTACAATTATGCACCTCTTCGGCAATAGCCAGGTGCAGGGAATAATCAATAAATTTAAAATCCACGCAATTGCGTGGATTTTTCTTTTCGCACTCTCTCAATTTATCGCCTGATAGACGCAGTCCCCAATGGGTATCCGGGAAAATTCAGCGCAGTGCTGGCAGACCCGGACCTGGTGTGCGACTGCGTCAGGCAAACCAGCAGGGCATAATCTGTCGTAGACGCTGACATTGTCGCTTGCGTACTTCCTGAAGCCAGATTGATAGATTGCGCCTTATTGTCTGCCGTCAGATCGGCACCCCAATAGACATAATTGGTCGGCCATCCATAAAGCGTTGCCACCGCACCACCTGGATGATCACCGTAGAGTGTTTGCCACTCACTGAGCAGCGGTATTTTATCGATGGAACATCCCTCGATATTCAACGAAGAAGCCTGTGGGTAAGTTATCGCAGACCATTTTTCGTTATTAGCCGAACTGTAGGAACCCACACCGATCTCTGCCTGAAGCATTGGCCGACGAAAAACAACGCCATCACTGCTGGTTACTGTCTCTGGCATATGACCCCAGTACTGGGCTTTACTGGAGTCAGGACTCGTCAGCACGGTAAAAACAGTGTCCAGACTGGACGTTACGCCGGGAATGTCAGTGATCGCGATATTAATCGGTGCTTTTGTGCCTTTTACGGTTGACGGACGCGTCATATCCAGAAGCAGGTTACCGGCGTCATCAGTAGACAAATTGCTTGTTGATCCTGGTGAAGGCAATGTGGAGCCGTTAACCGTCATCGCTTGTGCTGACTCCTGGACTGCCTGACGGTTATAATCATTGCCGCGGGAAATGGTCAGCATTGTTGCGGGTACGGGATTGCCGCTGGCATCTTCGACGGTCACGTTTAGATGAAGTGTCTCACCGCTTTTTGCCTTCGCAACATTCTGTGATGCATCCCATTGCGTGCTATCGACGGGTTTGATAACGATCTTCGATGGCGCTGGGTTGGCGTCTTTCAGGCACGTAATCATCATCCACGATGATCCACTCGCAGAATACGTATATCCGCTTTTTAATTCGATTGAATACCAGGCCGAAAGTCTGTCTGGATAATAATACGTGGAGGTCCAGTAATTATAACTTGAGGTGACCGGCCAACCGAATTCGGTACTGATCTTATTGCCACTGTGCGCATCATATAACGCACTCATTTGAGCGATCTGCGGTAAATGGTTTACCGCACATCCCCCCGCCTCTGGGTTGTTGAAAGCCACGTTATGATCCCTCACGGTTGCCCAGGATTCATTGCTTATCGTCGTATGACCACTCGCTGATGGGGCCTCCGCCGCCAGTTTTGGCCGCTCAAAAACGATATCATCTACCGTGATGGTATCTGGCATATGTCCCCACATCGCGGCTTTATCACTGTCCGGACTGGTTACTATCGTAAAAATAGAGGGCATATTTTCAACTATTGCGCTGTTTTCATCGGGTGAAACAGAGAGTAATGCCTCAAACCCTGCACCTCCTGAAACCTCCACCAGCGCCTGCCCATTGCTGTCCGTGACACCGTAGAAACGGGTATTCCCTGATAAATATGTCGTAGTTCCTCCGGGATATCCTGCGTACAGGTAACCGCTGTAAGACTCACCATTACGTTTCGTGCCCGATGCACCAAGAATAGAAAAAGCGACATCTGGTACTTCATTCCCCTGTGCGTCTTTGAATTTTATCTGCCACGTAATTTTCTCACCTTTTTTCACTTTGGCGGCATGCAGTTCGGGTACATATTGCGCAGACGTCAGTTCAATTTGAGCGACATTCCCCTTTGGTCGCGCTTTATCAAGACAAGTCAGATACTTTGTTTGATTTTGTGCCATCCCCGAACTGCTGTCCGAATACAGGCTAACGGTATAATAATTGCGACTGGCGGTAACAGAATTATCAGCCGTATTACTCCAGTAGTAGGTGTAGGTGGGCCATCCTTGTTCAGATTCCATTTTGCCGCCCGGATAGGCGCTGTAGAGCGAATTGAGCGAATCTCTGGTCGGGATATGTGCCTCATCGCATCCAGATGAGGCGTTATCTTGTGCCTGCGGATACGTTAAGACAGCCCACGACTCATAATTTTCCGAAGCAGATTTATACCCGCTCGTCTGAGCCAGTTCATTAAAGAGTTTCGGGCGTTTAAAGACGGTACCATCGGTTGCCGTCAGCGTTTCGGGCATATGCCCCCAGTAAGTCGCTTTCGCCGAGTCCGGGCTGGTGACAACGGTAAAAAGGGTGTCTATGCCTGCCGTGACGCTGGCGTTATCAGACAGCTTTGCGGTAAGCGTCGCTTTTGTGCCTTTGGTGTTTGCCCTGGTGATCTCCAGAATCAGACTACCGTCAGCGCCGGTTGACGCATACAGCAAAGAGGATGTATTAGCTAATGCCTGCCCGTTAATCACCATGGATGCGGGGGCACTCTCTTTGACGTCCTGGCGAGAATAATCGTCTCCGCGCGAGATTACGACCGACGTATCCGGTACCGGATTGCCCGCACTGTCCTTTGTCGTCAGTTTTAATCGCAGCGTATCGTCTTTTTTCACCCTGGCGGCGTTCAGCGTCTCTGACCACTGAGATTTATCCACCGTCTCCAGGGTTATTTGTGCCGCTACCGGGTTAGCGTCTTTCAGACAGGAGACCATGTATACAGAGGTGGCGGTGGTGGTACCCGTACTACCGGACGCCATATTGATGATATCCCATTTGCCGCTGGTTCCTGAAGAGAGCGTCGACGTCCAGTAGGTATAAGCAACAGGCCAGCCGTGTTCGGTATTCATTTTACTATCTTTGTTCGCGTTATACAGCGCCGTCATCTGACCTGTACTGGGAAGGTGGCTGGTGTCACATCCTCCCGCCGCGCTGCTCTGTGCACCAGCGTGATCCAGCTCACCCCACACCTCGTTATCCAGCGCACGCGTTGAGCCACCTGGGGTGGCAGTAAACTCACTCACCAGTTTAGGACGATAAAATGTATCATCACCCACCGTCACGCTGTCATCCATGTGCCCCCACATCTGCGCTTTGTCCGTATCCGGGCTGGTGACGGCGGTAAAAATCACCTCATAGTTAATCGCATCGGCAACCCGCGAGTCATTCAGTTTGATGATCAGCGGCGTTTTTACGCCAGGCCCTTTCGGTTGCTCAATGACCAGTTGCGCCTGCCCCTGCGCATCCGTTGTCCCCAGGTAAGAGCCAGTCATGCCGCTGTTGGTGCCAAACGACTGTCCGTTCACTATCAACGCGCCGCCGGATGTAAACCCGGTGGCACTCCCCTGCCGGTTAGTCGACGCTTCGGACGTCACCGTGAACGCCACGTTCGGCGCAGGCAAACCGTTTACCGCGTTGGTTGTCTGCACCGTCAGCGTGATGGGTTCTCCCGCTTTCGCTTTTGCAAGCCGCGGGCTGGCGTCGCCGTTGGTAATGACCTGAAGCTGCGCCACCAGCTCCGTGGCGGCGCAGGAGAGATAGTTCGGCGCGCTACCGGTAAAGCTGCCCTGGTCGCCGTTTTTCAGGCTGACGTTGTGGTACGTGGTGCCATCCGTGTCTGCCGCTATGTAGCTGTAACCGTCTGTCGGCCACCCCAACGCCGTGACTATCTGGTTTGCGCTGTGCCCGGCATACAGTTTTTCCAGCGAACTGGCTGACGGCACCTGTCCGTCACCGCACTGGCTTTCCGCCTTACTCAGCTGCGCAAATGTCGCCCAGTCCTCGTTGTTTTCCCGGTAATTACCCGTTTCATAGCCAGATTCAGCCGCCAGTAGCGGGCGCACGAACAGACTGCCGTCTGCCGTTGCCGCATCCTTCATATGGCCCCACATGCGGGCTTTGTCGCTGTCCGGACTGGTGATGACGGTAAAAATCACGTCTTTACTGTCAGTGGTGGTATACCCTTTGCGCATTTCGGCCGTGATGGTGGTACGCACGCCGGCGCCCTGGGGCTGGGTCAAAACTACGGTTGCGGCGCCGTTGGCATCGGTAACCCCCTCATAAAGGTGTGGATCGCTGGCCTGAATCTGCTCGCCAGTGATCACCACGGGAGACGTTTCCCACTCGGAACTGGTTTCATTGGCGCGGTTATGTACCTCGCCCAGCGTCAGGGAGTAATACATGTGAGGAAGCGGCTCCCCGGTCACGCTGTCGGTGATCGTGACCGTCATGGTGATGGATTCCCCGGTCATCGCTTTCGCCGCAGTTAGCGTGGTGTCGTAATGATCAGGCGTCAGCGTTATTTTGGGTGTAACCACCGGCATAGCGTGATCCACGCAACTGACAAGGTAGTGCTCACTGTCATTGCTGGATGCGCTCTCCTGACCATTCATATCCACCGCGAAGTGCCGCCCTGATTCACCGGGCGAAGCCGACCAGTAATCATTGCCCTGTATCGGCCACCCCAGCGTGTCCTGAATAGTTTGCGTGCCCTGGGCAACGTCCAGCGCGACTAACCGTCGGAGATCCGGCAGAAGGGAATTGCAATGGCTGTTAGCGTTGTTCCAGTCAAACAACGCCCAGACTTCGTTATGGTCGGTCACTGCGCCATTCGTTCCAGTGGCCTCCCCCGCCAGTTTAGGGCGACTAAAGGTAAAATCGCCTACCGTGGTACTCTCCGCCATATGGCCCCACATCGCGGCTTTATCGCTGTTCGGGCTGGTCAGCGTGGTGAATATCACATCCACATCTTCTTCCAACACGCTGCTTTTTGATGGCTTCACCTTCAGCGTGGTTTTTACCCCAGGCCCACCATCCTGCGTTACTGCCACGGTCGCCGTACCGTTAGCATCCGTGACACCCTGATATTCGGTGTCGACGGTGGTCAGTTCGGTATTGCCGATATGCACCGGTGCGTCGTTTTTAACATCGCCCCGTCGGCCAAGCGCATCGCTGCGGGTAATGACAAAGGGTACGTTATTCAGCACATTTCCAGCGCAGTCATGGGTGGTAATGGTCAGTACGATACTCTCACCGGCCTTCACCTTCGCGGCTTTCAGCGTATCGTCATAGTGGCTGGCGCTGACCGTCAGCGGCGCATTCGGCGACGGAGCGATATCAATTGCCACCCGCTTATCCTGCAGCGCCACGGTACCGGTGGTGGGCGAGCCGGTGAGCGTGGAGAGATACAGCAGAGGTAGCGGCGCCGTCGAATCCACCTGCGGCCACGTCACCAGATGACGCCCGGCCAGATTTTGTGCACAAAAGCTTTCGTCGTCCACCGGCTGTGGATCAAGCAGCGTATCCGGGGTGGCGGCATCGGCCCAGACCAGGTCCGCGCCGGGCGGCTGCTGGTTCTCCCACTGTAGCGCTGGCGGTGCGGCGAACAGGTCGCCTTCGGTATCGTGGGGATTCGTCAGGATAAGATGACTGGCGGCAGTATCAGCACTGAAATCGCCGGGCGTTGCGCTGAACGGTACGGCGTACGTTTTTGAGGGATCCAGCTGTATACTGCCCTGATAAACCGCGATCGCCGCGCTGTCGGCCTGTGGGCTGGTCCCCTTAATTTCACCTGTAGAGGTGGGCGTTGTCTGCCAGGTTCCGCCTTTAAGCGCGGCCTGGGCTGAAAATGCGGGTATCCCGAACGACATCGCCAGTAGCAATAAGATACTCAATATCTTCTTCATTTTCCGATATCCGCGCATAAATCAGTCCTGACTGGTTTCGTTCTGTTTGTTCAGTGGTGTATTCAACAAAAAATGCATCTGCAAAAATGCCATTCCCCATGGAGAATGGCATCAGAGATAAAACACTATTTACGTTTGTATTTGATGGCCAGCGTATTGCCCTGAACGCCATCCACGCCTGCGCCGGAGAGAACACCGGTTGCGGCAGTATTGGTTGCCGGGAGCACCAGATCCTGGTTCTGTACGCTGGAATCGCCGGACGTATTTGCCGTCGCGCTCGTACCGGTGAACACCCACATATAGTCATAGTAGCTGGTGACATCGGTATCCGTACCGGAATCGTAGGTGCCGTTACCGTTGGTATCTCGCCACAGTTTGACCTTATAGGTATGACCGGTATGCAGTGGAACCGTGGTGTTCTTGAGCAGGTTAACCGTGGTATCGGCGGCGTCATAAATCGTCACCTTCAGATCGTCATCCACCACCGGCCCTTCCGGAATATCATCACTGTCGCTACCGCCGCCAGCCGCGGTGGACAAATCGGCCATATCAACCAGCACGCCCGTGCGGGGATCGCCGGTCTCCGTCATCGGGGTAATTTGCATCCCGATATAACAGTTCTCGTCTGCGGCTACGATGGTATAAGAGTCCGAGCCATTCGTGCCGTTGCCCTGAAGGGACCGACCATCCTTTTTGCTCTGATCTTTGTAACACATCCACTTGATGCTCTTTTTCGTTAACCCCGTGGCGTCAGTATCGCCTTCAGCATCGTTGATATCCCAGGAGACGGTGAGCTTATCGCCGACATGAAGTTGCTTCTCGCCATCCGTCGACGCCGTAGATCCGCCCGTACGACCCGAGCGATCAATTTCCACCTTGACGTGCAGGCCGTCATCGGTCGCTGGCGCGCTCGGGATTTTAATTTTAGGGGCCGTACCGACAATGCTGCCCGTGTTACCACTCGTCAACCAGCCAGCCCCCTCTTTTAGATTGCCCACTTTACTCACTTTATTCGCTGCAAATGCGACAGGTACGGAGCAATATCCGGCAATGGCTAACGCTATAGCAATTTTGGTCAGACGCTGTGTTGTTACTTGTTTCATTAATATTCCTCTTGTTTCGAATATCAGCGACTGGCCTTGTTAACCATCGCGCCAATAGCCTTTTACTTTTTGTGATACGTGACACGTATCCCATACCCCTGAACGCCACTTTTTTCGCTGGCGCCAAATTTTTGCTTCGCTTCACGGTTCGTCACCGGAAGCACCAAATCCTGGTTCTCGGTATTGGTTTGTGCCCCCGAATCCCCGCTGATGCTTACACCCGTAAACTCCCATTTGTAGTCGTACTGCGCCATTTCCTCAGCGCTGAGCTGCTCCGACATCTGGAACACCCCGTCCTTGTTTTTATCGCGCCATAACATAAATCGGTATGCGCTGTTCAATGGCAGGTGTCCGTTCTTATTCCCAATTAAATTCACCGGGTTACCGACATGAGTCTGGTAAATAGCAGCATTAACATCGTTGATGTTTTGGCCCAGGAAAGTGATGTCCACATAATTACTGTCATCGTAGGCATCCGTTTTCGCCTTCCAGCGAAAAGTGCCCGGCTGCGTACTGGAGAGAGTGAGGGTTCCGGCCTGTTTATCGCGGTTGGCGATAAACACGCAGGGTGTTACGTTCGTGCAGGGTTTGGTCGAGAGCGCGACCTTTTTGTCATTGCTGTCGTACAGCTCAGGCACCATGGCGTCATCCGTCAGTTTGTCGCCTTTGCTGTCGTTATCATCGCCATAAGCATCTGTCAGCAGCAGTGCCATCACGACGCCGTCGACGCCATCCGCCTGTGCGCTGGCCTCGTGTTTATGCTGACTGAGATCGGCCCCCGCGAGGGTATCAACAACCAGTTCAATTTTGCGGTGCTGCTGTACCGTCAACTCCACGATGCCGGAGTTCTGCTGATTACCTTCTTCATCCACCAGCGTGATCCTGACTTTCCATGTATTCAACGCAAGACGTTCAGCATCCGTGGCCGCGTTTTCCCATGTAGGCAATACCAGATTCCAGCTGTTGTTATTACCTTCCGTCAGCGTGTTCGCTTTAACCACGGGCATGACCAGCGTACGGTTCGCATTATTCTTTGCCTGCCATGATGCCGCCGCTATTTTGTAGTGATGACTCACCAGTGCATTGATCGTCCACTTACATTTTTCCAGGCCCACGCCCGCTTCCGGCGTATCGCTGATCACGCATTCCGGATGTTCATTGGTTGTGTCGGCTTTCAGAAATAGCGAAACGTCCAGCGGATCTTTTTCGCGATATTCGAGAACGATAAAGTTATTGCGGTCGACAAAATCATGGCGACTGCCTTCCAGTGAATGCTGGATTTTGACATTTTCCGGATCGAGCTGTGCCTTAAGCGGTGTGCCAAACTGATAATTTAGCGTGGCTGTCACGTTCACATCCGTGTTATCACCCGTCCCGGCTTTATAATCCGTACTGAACGTGAGCAACGGTACAGGGGTATAATTCAGCCCGAGCGTGACGGCCTGCGGGTTACGCTCCAGGTTATCTTCACCAAACAGCGCCACCTCATCACCGTAATAGTGTTCATAGACCAGCTTACCGCCGACCTGTGGGTAAAACGGCAGCCATGTCTCCATGCGTACATCCCAGCCACGGGCCGGGCGCTCTTCATAAAAATCTAAATCCTGCGAATTTTTCCAGCCGGAGAGCGGATGATAATAGTTGCCAGAGAATCGCAGGAAATCGGTCCAGGATTCGACGCCCAGCCCCAGGCGACGATGATTACGGGTAAAATCATAATCATAAAAAGTATTGCCGCCGAGCATCCAGCGCCCAATATTATGGCGGATGCCTAATCCCGCATTACTGATAGTACGATCTGATCTTACCCGCGAATAGTGGACACGCGACTAAGTGAGTAAACTCTCAATCAGAGGTGACTCATGACAAAACC